>DASQMY010000426.1:0-11561 GCA_035645255.1 Mycobacteriales bacterium | reverse complement strand
CGGACAGCGACATGGTCGACCCGGCCGGCTGGTCGCTGGTGCCGGTCAGCGTCGGCGTCCGGTCGTTGGTCAGCGCGGTCCGGTCCACCGTCACCTCGTCGGTGGCCGTCCCGGTATTGCCCGCCGCGTCCTCGACGGTCGCGGTCACGGTGTGGTCGCCGTCGGCCAGGTCGGCCGGCACGGAGACGGTGAACGTCCCGTCGGCGAGGACCGTCGTAGTGAAGCTCTGGCCACCGACGGAGAGCCTCACCGTCGACCCGGCCGGCTGGTCGCTGATTCCGGTCAACGTCGGCGTCCGGTCGTTCGTCAGCGCCGGCGCGCTGACCGTGACGGTCGGCGCGGTCCGGTCGACGGTCAGGTTGTCGGTCGCGGTGCCGGTGTTCGCGGCCGCATCGATGACGGACGCCGTGACCGTGTGGTCGCCGTCGGCCAGGTCGGCCGGCACGGAGAGGGTGAACGTTCCGCCGGCAAGGACCGTCGTAGTGAAGGTCTGCCCGCCCACGGACAGCCACACGGTCGACCCGGCCGGCTGGTCGCTGGTGCCGGTCAGCGTCGGCGTCCGGTCGTTGGTCAGCGCCGGCGCGCTGACCGTGACGGTCGGCGCGGTCCGGTCCACCGTCACCTCGTCGGTCGCGCTGCCGGTATTGCCCGCCGCGTCCTCCACCGAAGCGGTCACCGTGTGGTCGCCGTCAGCCAAAGCCGCCGGAACCGCAACCGTGAACGTTCCGCCGGTCACAACGGTCGTGGTGAAGCTCTGCCCACCCACGGACAGCGACACGGTCGAGCCCACCGGCTCGTCGCTGGTGCCGGACAGCGTCGGAGTCCTGTCGTTCGTCAGGCTCGGCGCGCTGACCGTGACGATCGGCGCAGTCCCGTCCACCGTCAGACCGTCGGTCGCGCTGCCCGCGTTGCCGGCTGCGTCAGTCACCGAAGCCGTCACCGTGTAGTCGCCATCGGCGAGATCGGCTGGCACGGACACGGTGAACGTGCCGTCCGCCAGGACCGTCGCGGTGACGCTCTGCCCGCCGACGGACACCGACACCGTCGACCCGGCCGGCCGGTCACTCGTGCCGGTCAGCGTCGGTGTCCTGTCACGCGTGAGCGCGGGCGCGTCGACCGTCACCTGGGGAGCGGTCCTGTCGACGGTCAGGTCGTCGGTGTCGGTGCCGGTGTTGCCGGCCGCGTCGACGACCGAAGCCGTCACCATGTAGTCGCCGTCGGCCAAGGCCGCCGGAACCGCGACACTGAACGTTCCGCCGGTCATAACGATCGTGGTGAAGCTCTGCCCGCTGATCGACAGCGACACGATAGATCCCACCGGCTCGTCGCTGGTGCCTGTCAGCGTCGGCGTCCGGTCGTTCGTCAGGCTCGGCGCGACGACCGAAACCACCGGTGCGGTGGTGTCGACGACCAGCGCGCCGGTGTCGGAGGACGGGTTCCCGAGCGCGTCCGTGACGACCGCCGAGACGGTGTAGTGGCCTTCCGTCAACGCCGCGGGGACCGACGCGCTGAAGGTGCCATCGGCCGCGACGGTGGTTGTGAAGGTCTGTCCAAAGACGGCGATGGTCACGGTCGAGCCGACCGGCGCGTCCGTCGTCCCGGTGATCGCGGGCGTCATGTCCTTCGTGGCACCAGGCGGGTCGATCGCGATCACCGGACCCGTCGTGTCGACCGTGACCACCTGCTGGTCGGTCGCCAGGTTGCCCAGAGCGTCCCGGCCGTTCACGACGACGGCGTAGTCGCCCTCGGCGAGTGGTCCACTCAGGGTGAGCGACCAGCTGCCGTCTGGCTGGACCGTCGCGGTGCCGCCGGCGGCGCCGTCCACGGTGACATTGAGCACGGTCCCGGACGGCAGTGACGTCGCGCCGGCGACGACTGGAGTGGTGTCGGCGGTCGCGACGCTCGCACCACCGGTGATGGTGATCGTCGGCGGCGGGTTGACGGTCACCGACAGAGTCGTGGTCGTCGAGCCGCCGAACCCGTCCGACACCGTGATCGTCGCCGAATAGCTGCCGATCGTGGTGGCGGTGCCGGTGAACGCACCGTTGGAGCTGAGCGAGACGCCGGTCGGCAGCGCGCCGCCAGTCACGAGGTAGGTCAGGGTGTCACCGTCAGCGTCGGTCGCGGCCAGCGCGGTGACAGCGCCGCCGACCACGACGGTCTGCGTGGTGTTGCTCACGGCACCGGTGAACGCCGGAACGTTGTTGACTGCGGTCACGTAGGTGTACTTGGACGCCGCCGACGTGGTGGTCGTCGCTTCTGGAGTCGTGACGCGGACATCGACCGTGGCGGTCCCGTCCGGGGCGACGGCGATGATCGTCGAGCCGTTGACGACCGTGAAGCTCCTCGCAGCCGTCGAGCCGAACACAACAGCGCTAGCGCCGGTGAAGCGCGTACCGGTGATGGTGACCGTCGTCCCGCCGTGGTTCGTCCCGCTGGTCGGTGACAGCGACGTGAGCGTCGGCGGCGGCGTGACATACGTCGCGACGGTTGCCGGCGCGTCGTCCGTCGTCCCGGTCGTCGTGTCGATCTGAGTCGTCTCGACGTGACCCGTGATCGACGTCGAGTACGTGCCGCCCGCTGGCGGCAAGTCGAGTATGAAGCTCAACGTCCGCGACGCGCCGGTGGGAACGGCGAACCGCCCGACGAACGAGGCGGTGCCTGAGGAGATGTAGGGGTCCGCGAGCGCCGCGCCGTTGTACGTCGCCGAGCCCGAGCGGAACGTCGCGGCACCCGGGGCCGTCGGCATCGCGATCGTGAAGTCGTCGAGCGTCGTCGTGATCGTTCCGGAGTTGGTCACCGTGACCGTGTAGGCGACGCCGCCGCCGCCTACCGCGAGGGTCGAAGGCGTGCCGGTGGCCGACAACGACACGCGGTTGACGGTCGGCTCGATCGGCAGGATGGCCTGGTACTCCGTTGTGTCGATCGAGGTGTGCTTCGTCTGCGTCCCGCTGCTGATGTGCGACATAGGGCTGATCGCGGTTGGCGTCGTCGTCGCGCCGACCGCGACGAACGTGAAGACCGCCTCGTAGTGCGTGTCGGTGCTGTTGAGACTGCTGAGGTAGAGCACGTTGCTGTCGGTGCGGTTGTTGCCGCCGGTCATCACGATCTTCGAGCCAACGAGCTGGTAGGCGTCGGCACGCCAGTCGCCGAACGAAGCCGGACCCGTCGTGAACGAGCGATGACCACCAATGGTGCCGATCTGGCCGGTGTCGCCGCTCACCGAGATGGTCATGATCCCGCCGAGTTCGGGCGGCTTCGGCCCGCTGGCGACCCCCACGACCTTGTTCGCCGCCGCCTTGATGTCCGACTCGGCGGAGAGCGAGACTGCAGTGGTGCAGGCTGCCGCTGCGACGTGATCAGGACGACCGGCGTACACCCCGAGCGTGTGCGTCTCAGCGCCGACCGTCGGCGCGCTCGCGGTGAGGTAGAAGTACGCGTGGGTGACGGCGCCTGCCGCCATCGACCCGACGTGCAGAAGGCCGTTCTCGCGCGCTGCAAGCTGGATCTTGGCGCCCGCCGTGAAGCCGGTCGGCTTGACCCACACGTCGGTGTACGTCGACCCGCTGGAGTTCTCGATCTTGAAGCCCTCGTAGGCGCTGCTGACCTGTGGCGACTCGCCGAGGTCTAGGTAGAGAACCGGACCGGACACCCGCGTGACCGTGAACGTAGACGCTGAGCAGGCCGCTGCAGCCGCCGGTATGGCCGGCACGACGACCATGGCCGCGCACAGCGAGACGACTACGGCCAGCGCTCGGCGCACGGCAGCGTTGCACGGGCGCATGATGACCTCCGGTCGGGGTGACGAAGGGATCATCGACGCCGGCGCTGGTTACTTGAACGGCCGTGCGGATCAGGCGGGCATCGGCATCCGGACGAGTCGCGTTGGTAGCCCGACAGGGTGATGTCGCCTGGCTCCGATGCCGTCGGCACGTACAGCAGGCGTCAGAATGGCCGAGAACGGGGTACAGCCGGGGACGACACCTGCTGTGCTGGAGGCACCGATGGTCGACACGCACGTGGAGCAGTACCTGCACCTCGTCGACGTGACGCACGAGGCCGTGCTGCTCGCCTGGGGGGCGTTCTGGTTCGAGCGGCGCAACGGGCGCTGGGCCATAGTGGACGACTCGCGGCTCGGGGGGGTCGCCGGCCGGCGTACCTGCATCGGCGCGAGCGCGGAGCCGTTCGGCACCACGACGGTCCGCGTACTCGACGCGGCCGGCCGGGTGGTGGCCGAGGAGAAGCCCGAGGGGTACGCCGCAACGTGGGTCCGGGGCCTCCAGCCGGACACGGAGTACCGCTACCGCGTCGAGGTGGACGGCGCGGAGTGGGCGACCGGCGAGCTGTGGGACATCGCGCCGGTGCCGGAGGGTGGCCTCGACATGCGGCCGAGCGGCCGCTCCTACGACACGCGGTTCCGCACGGCGCCGGCGCCGGACGGGCCGTCCCCGGCCGTGGCGTTCGCCGTTCTCGGCGACTTCGGCGTCGGTGTGGCGTCTGACGCGGAGTCGAGCCGCCGGCAGCAGCGGGTCGCTGACGCGCTCGAGATGACGGCGGCCACCCGCGACGTGCGGTTCCTGCTGACGACCGGCGACAACGTCTACATCGGGGAGCAGGGCCGCGTCGACGACGAGAGCGGCGGCGAGGACGACGACTGGTTCTCCAGCTACTTCCAGCCCTACCGCTACCTGCTGGCACGGCTGCCGGTCTACCCGACGATGGGCAACCACGACGGCGCGGAGACCGAGGGCAGCGACGACCGCGCGCAGACGATCGACAACCTGCACCTCGAGTCGCGGTTCACGTCCGGCAATGACGCGTCGTTCGAGCCCGGGCTGTTCTATCGCGTCCGGCACGGCGCCGACATCGAGCTGATCAGCATCGACACGTCGCACTCCGACGACCGCCCGAAGTCGCGCTACTACCAGGACGAGGGGCACTTCGCCTGGATCGACAAGGCGTTCGCCGAGCCCGGTCCTCGGTGGCGCGTGCCGTTCTGCCACCACCCGCCGTACTGCGCCGGCCCTGAGCACTACGACGACGCCGAGCTGGTGCGCGACCTGGTGCCGCGCTACCAGCGTGGTGGCGTCCGCGTCGTGCTCGCCGGCCACGAGCACAACTTCCAGGTCAACGAGGTCGACGGCCTGACCTACTTCGTGAGCGGCGCGGGCGGCAAGCTGCGTGACCATCCGCCGGACAAGTTCGACGAGGCCGGTACGACGGCGTGGGCCATGCAGGGCCACTTCCTGCTGGTCGAGATCGACGGCGAGGAGATGCGCGTCACCCCGATCTCCGGCCCGGACGGCGTCGACGGCGACGTCCGGCTGATGTCGGCGCTGACCCCCGAGAACAAGCTGGTTCTGCCGCCGATCGTGCTCCGCGTCTGACCGGTCAGCGGCGCGTGAGCGTCGAGTACGCCGACAGCGCAGCCCCGCGCGCACCGGCCATGTCGCGGTCAGGGACGACGGCGATCGACGAAGCGTCGACCTGCTCGGACCGCAGCGTCGTGTGCTCGCGGACCTTGCCGAGGAACCAGTCGCGGAACTCCGGTGTCGTCTCGACCGCGCCGCCGCCGACGAAGTAGGCGTGCGGGTCGGTGAAGTTGGCGGCGACCGTGAACAGCCGGCCCAGTGCCGTCGCCTGCTGCTCGAAGATCCGCAGCGCCATCTCGTCGCCGTGCTCCGCGTAGCCGCGGACCAGCTTCGCCGCGCGCATCGGCTCCACCCCCGCCAGCTCGTGGTTGGGAAACCGCGTCAGCCAGTAAGGCAGCAGGTTGCGGGAGATCCCCGTCAGCGACGCGACACTCTCCACGTCGCCCTCGAAGCCGCAGTTGCACGGCGGGACCGGCTGGTCGTCCTCCAGCAGGCCGGACATGGGGATGTGGACATGTCCCAGCTCACCGGCCATGCCGGACGCGCCGGTGATGACGCGCCCGCGCTCGATGACTCCCCCGCCCAGCCCGGTGCCAACGATGGCGGCGACGGACGACCGCTCGTCTGCGACGGAGCCGAAGTGGACGTG
Organism: Mycobacteriales bacterium; assembly: GCA_035645255.1. GTDB lineage: Bacteria > Actinomycetota > Actinomycetes > BP-191 > BP-191 > DASQMY01. Next base: position 5,540 of record DASQMY010000426.1, on the reverse strand, counting down.
GTGGGCGTAGAGCGCGGCCGCGTTGGCGTCGTTGCTGTAGACGACAGGGAGGCCGATCCGCTTCTCCAGCGCTCCGGGGAAGTCGAAGCCCCGCCAGTCGGGGTGCTCGAAGTTGGTCGACCCCTTGCGCGAGATGACACCGTCGGCCGACGCCGGGCCTGGCGTGTCGAGGCCGACCGCGCGGACGCTGCTGCGCGGCGTCGCCGTCACGATCAGCACGTTGTCCAGCGCCGTCGCCAGGGCGTCGATCGCAATGTCCGGGCCCTTGAGCACCGCGCTGGGGGTCTCGACCAGCCGGTCGAGCAGGAACCGGCCGGCCGAGTCGAGCACTGTCGCGTTGTTGGTGGTGCCGCCGTTGTCGAGGCCGACCACGACCCAGTCCTGCCTCGTCTGCATGCGGTCATCCTCACCGCTGGACGCGCGCGGTGCCACCGGCGACGAGGGCCTCGACCTCCTTGAGCGACGCCATCGACGTGTCACCGGGCGTCGTCATCGCCAGCGCACCGTGCGCCGCGCCGTACTCCACGGCCTGCTGGAGGTCGCGCCCCTGGATCAGCGCGTAGATCAGCCCGGAGGCGAAGCTGTCACCGCCGCCCACCCGGTCGAAGATCTCCAGCGCCGGACGCAGCACCGACTCGTGCGCGGTGCCCTCGGCCCAGGCGACCGCCGCCCAGTCGTTGACCGACGCGGAACGGACCGTCCGCAGCGTGGTCGCGATGACCGATAGGTTGGGGAACTCCTCGCTGACGGCGGACATCATGGCCTTGAAGTTGTCGGCCTCCACCGAGCGAAGCGAGGCGTCGGTGTCCGGCACCTCGAAGCCGAGCGACGCGGTGAAGTCCTCCTCGTTGCCGATCATCACGTCGACGTAGGGGGCGAGCCGCCGGTTGACCTCCTGCGCGCGGGCCTGCCCGCCGAACTCCTTCCACAGGCTCGGCCGGTAGTTGAGGTCGAACGAGACGATCGTGCCGTGCTGCTTCGCCGCGCGCATCGCGGCCTCGACCACGTCGGGCGCCGTCTCGGACAGCGCCGCGTAGATGCCGCCGGTGTGCAGCCAGCGCGCGCCGAGCTCGCCGAACAGGTGGTCCCAGTCGACGTCGCCGGCCCGCAGCTGGCTGGCCGCGGTGTGCCCGCGGTCGGACACACCGACGGCGCCGCGCACGCCGAACCCGCGCTCGGTGAAGTTGAGCCCGTTGCGGACGGTGCGGCCCAGCCCGTCGTAGGGCACCCAGCGGATGAACGACGTGTCGACGCCGCCCTGGTTGATCAGGTCCTCGACAAGCCGGCCGACCTCGTTGTCCGCAAGGGCGGTCACGACCGCGGTCCGCAACCCGAAGCACTTGCGCAGGCCGCGGGCGACGTTGTACTCGCCGCCGCCCTCCCACACGTCGAAGCTGCGCGTCGTACGGATCCGGCGGTCGCCCGGGTCGAGGCGCAGCATCACCTCGCCCAGCGACACCTCGTCGTACGTGCAGTCCTCTGCGGGCCGAACGTCGACGACGGTCATGACGCGGCGCCGACGATCGCGACCGCCTCGGAGGTGAGCCGGGTTATCTCCTCGAACCGGCCCGCCCGCACGAGATCCCGCCCGGCCATCCAGCTGCCGCCTGCCGCGAGAACCGACGGCAGCGCCAGGTAGTCGCCGACGTTGGCGGCGGTGATCCCGCCGGTCGGCACGAACCGCATGTCGCCGAACGGCGCCGCGATGGCGGCCAGCGCACGCGCTCCGCCGATCGACTCGGCCGGGAAGAACTTGACCGTGTCGACCCCGGCCTCGAGCGCCTGCTGCACCTCCGTCGGCGTGGCGACGCCCGGGATGATCGGTACGCCGACGCTTCGGCACCGCTCGACCACCGCGGCGCTGTAGCCCGGTGTGACGATGAACTTGGCCCCCGCCTTGACGGCCAGGTCGACCTGCTCCGGCCGCAGCACCGTGCCGGCGCCGAGCAGGATGTCGGCGTCCTTGGCCATCTCGCGGAGCGCCTCCTCGGCTGCCGGCGTCCGCAACGTCACCTCTGCGCACGGCAGGCCGCCCGCCTTGAGGGCCTGCGCGAGCGGCCAGGCGTCGGCGGCGTCGTCGAGGACGATGACCGGAACCAGCCGCATCGTCGACAGCAGCGTCGAGACCTCACCCATCACCTGTGCTCCTCACCCATGGCGGCAACCGTGCCGCGAACGTCACCGGACCATAGAGCGCCGGCGTGCCTGTCGACCGCCTCGCGGAACGCCGGGGCGGCCGGGAGGTCGGCGCCGAACACCTCCGTCAGCGCAAGCAGCCGCACGACGGCGTCAGCCGGCCGACCGGCCGGCTGACGACCCGCGCCGAGCAGCTCGTCGAGCCGCGGGTCGTCGACGGCCAGCCTCGGCGCGGCGGGGCCGAGCACGCAGACGGTGTAGGCGGCGAACACCAGCGCCAGCCGGGCGACGGACCCGCCGGCCGCCAGCCGGTCGCGGACGCTGCCGAGGATGCGCACCGGCAGCTTCTGCGACCCGTCGGCGGCGACCTTCGCGGTGGTGTAGCCGAGAGCGCGGTTGGCGAAGCGGTCGACGACGCTCGCGGCGTACCCGCGCAGGTCGAGGCCGGCAGGCGGCGTCAGGGTCGGGATGACCTCGTCGTGCAGCATCCCGAGGACCAGCGGCCGCAGCACATGGTCCCGCGCGGCATCGGCGATCTCGGCGTATCCGGCGAGCAGCCCGAGGTAGGCGAAGGCGGAGTGCGCGCCGTTGAGGATGCGCAGCTTGGCCTGCTCGAACGGCTCGACGTCGGCGACCAGCTCGGCGCCGGCGAGCTCCCACGGCGGCCGGCCGTAGGGGAAGACGTCCTCGATGACCCACTGCGAGAACGGCTCGCAGGTGACCGGCCAGCCGTCGGTGACACCGGCCAGCTCGCGCACCTCGACCCGGTCGGCGTCGGTCGTGGTGGGCACCATCCGGTCCACCATCGACGACGGGAATGCGATCGTCGCCGCGATCCAGTCGGCGAGGTCACCGCCGCGGTGCGCCGCCAGCTCGGTCACCACCCGCCTGGTGGCCGGGCCGTTGGACCGGAGGTTGTCGCACGGCGCGACGGTGAACGGCGGGACACCGGCCGCCCGGCGCCGCGCCACCGCCTCGACGAGGAAGCCCGGCATGGTCGCCGGCCGGGCCGGGTGCTCGATGTCGTGCCGCACGTCGGGTCGGGCGACGTCGAGCGCACCGCTGGACGGCACGGCGCAGTAGCCCTTCTCGGTCACCGTCATGGTGACCACCTGGACCGCGGGGTCGACGAGGCGGGTCAGCACCGCCTCCGGGTCCTCGCCCGCGACGAGCGTCTCGTGGATCGAGCCGACGATCCGCACGCTGGTGGCCTCGCCGGTCCTCGTCACCACCGAGTAGAGGTGGTCCTGCGCGGCCAGCACGTGGACGTCGCCGGCCTGCAGGTAGGGGAAACGCCCGGACAGCGCGACGCCCTGCGGCGTACCCGTGTTGATGACGTCGCCCGGCTCGAGGACGAGGAACTGCGACAGGTGGTGCACCAGGAAGGCCACGGAGAAGATCATGTCGGCCGTCGTGGACGCCTGCCGCTCGTCGCCGTTCACCCATGAGCTGAGCTGCAGGTCCTGCGGATCCGCCACCTCGTCAGCCGGCAGCAGCCACGGACCGAGCGGGTTGAACGTCTCGCTGCACTTGCCCTTGGACCACTGGCCGCCCGAGCGCTCGATCTGGAAGTCCCGCTCCGACACGTCGTTGGAGATGGTGTAGCCGGCGACGCACTCGAGCGCGGCATCCTCGGACGCGAGGTAGCGTGCCGTCCGCCCGATCACGACGGCCAGCTCCACCTCCCAGTCGGTGCGCGCGCTGCCCGGCGGCACGCGCACGTCGTCGGCGGGCCCGACGACCGTGTTGGGGTGCTTGAAGAAGATGATCGGCTCGGCCGGCGGCTGCGCACCCGACTCGGCGGCGTGCGCCGCGTAGTTCTGGCCGATGCAGATGACCGCGGTCGGCCGGGCGACCGGCGCACCTACCCGCAGCCCGTCGATCTCGTACGGCGGCAGCTCGGACCGCTCGAGTGCGGCCCGCACCGCCGCGAGCCCGCCAGCGGCGAAGAACCGGCCGTCGATGTCGTCGGTGACCGGCCGGAGGTCGTACGACGAGCCCGCGTCGGACACCACGACCGGCACCTCTGCGCCGAGCTCGCCTACTCGCATGAGCCGCATGCTGGACCGCTTCCTGCTCGTCATGGCCCGGGTGATATCCGCTGGGACAACGCCGTTCCGGGCGATCGACGCGTGATGATAGCCACTTCCGCGCTGTGCTCAGGTGCCGGGAATCACCGTGCACCGACCTGACCATCGGAGCGGCCGTCCCGGTGGCCGCGGACTGGAGAACCGGTTGCCGGACGCGACCAGGATCGACGCGCACCACCACCACTGGGACCTGGCGCAGCGCGACCAGCCGTGGATCGACGACGCCATGTCCGCGATCCGCCGCGACTTCTCGATGGACGACCTGGTGGCCGCGTCCGCGGCCGCCGGAGTCACCAGGTCGGTCGTCGTGCACACCCCCGCCGTGCTCGCCGAGACCGAGGAGCTGCTCGAGCTCGCCGAGCAGCACGCGATGATCGCCGGCGTCGTCGGGTGGCTCGACCTGACAGCCGAGTCGGTCGCGGACGACGTGGCCCGGCTGCAGCAGCTGGCTGCCGGCGGCCGGCTCGTCGGCATCCGCCACCTCGTGCAGGCCGAGCCGGCGGACTGGCTGCGCCGCCCCGACGTACGGCGGGGGCTGCGCACGCTGGGTGACGCAGGTCTGTCGTTCGACCTGCTGACCCTGCCGCACCAGCTGGCGGCGGCGCTCGACGCTGTCCGCGTCGCGGACGGGACGACGTTCGTGGTCGACCACTGCTCCAAGCCGGCGATCCGGTCCGGCGAGATCGACGAGTGGGCGGAGCAGCTGCGTGAGATCAGCCGCGAGCCCAACACCTGGTGCAAGCTGTCCGGACTGACGACGGAGGCCGACTGGGCCCGCTGGTCGGTCGACGACCTGCGGCCGTACGTCGACGTCGTGCTGGAGGCGTTCGGTCCCGACCGGCTGATGTTCGGCTCGGACTGGCCGGTCTGCCTGCTGGCGACCGACTACACCGGCTGGGTGGCCGCGGTCGACGACCTGACCGCCGGCCTGTCACCGGACGAGCAGCGCTCGCTGTGGCACGGCGCCGCGAGCGCGGCCTACCGCCTGACCGACCCGACAGGAGGAGCACGATGAGCGAGCTGGCCGGTCTCTCCGCGGTCGTCACGGGCGCGGCGTCGGGCATCGGCCTGGCGACCGCGACCGCCCTGGCCGCCAGAGGGGCCCGCGTCGCGGTGCTGGACCTCGACACGAGCGGCGTGCCGCCCGAGTTCACCACGGTCCGGTGCGACGTCGCGGACGACGACGCCGTCGCCGCGGCCGTGGTCCAGGTGAGCGAGGCGCACGGCGGCATCGACCTGCTCGTCAACAACGCGGGCATCGGTGCGCGCGGCGACATCACGGCCAACGACCTCGACGAGTGCCGCCGGGTCTTC
>DASQMY010000425.1:0-9811 GCA_035645255.1 Mycobacteriales bacterium | reverse complement strand
GGCTTCATCGCCGACCCGGCGATCCTCGAGGCGCTCGAGCGGGGAACCGGCGCCGACGACGGCACCCTGCTGCGTGAGCTCGTCGTACGCGCGATCCAGGTCAAGGCCGACGTCGTGGCTGCCGACCCCACGGAGGCCGGTCGTCGCGAGATCCTCAACTACGGGCACACTCTCGCCCACGCGATCGAGCGGGACGCCGGCTTCGGCGTCTGGCGGCACGGCGACGCCGTCAGCGTCGGACTCTGCTTCGCGGCTGAGCTGAGCCGGCTGGCCGGCCGGCTGGACGACGAGACCGCAGCCCGGCACCGGATCGTCCTGACCGGCCTCGGGCTGCCGACCCGCTACGACGCCGCCGCGTGGCCGCGGCTGCGTGACGCGATGCGCGTGGACAAGAAGACCCGCGGCGCCACGCTGCGCTTCGTGGTGCTGGAGGGCCTCGCCAAGCCGGCCATCCTGACCGACCCGCCCGAGGAGCTGCTCGAGGCGGCCTATGCGGAGGTGAGCGAGTGAGCCGGGTCCTCGTCCTCAACGGCCCCAACCTGGGCCAGCTCGGTCGCCGGGAGCCGGAGACCTACGGCACGACGACGTACGCCGAGCTGGTCGAGCAGCTCAGGCGGCAGGGTCGTGAGCAGGGTCTGGACGTCGAGGTGCGGCAGACCGACTCCGAGGCCGAGCTGATCGGCTGGCTGCACGGCGCGGCCGACGACGCCGATGCGGTCGTGCTCAACCCCGCGTCGCTGTCGCACTACTCGATCGCGCTGCGCGACGCGCTGTCGTTCACCGCGGTCCCCGTCGTCGAGGTGCACATCTCCAACATCGCGGCGCGTGAGGAGTTCAGGCACCACTCCGTCGTGAGCGCAGTCGTACGCGGGACGATCACCGGTCTGGGGCTGGACTCCTACCACCTGGCGCTCGTCGCAGTCGCGCGCCTGCTCGCCCGCGAGGCAGACTCCCCGCATGCCTGAGACACACGAGACCCGGCGCGCCCGGCTGCGCGAGCTGCTCGCGGCCGCCGAGGTCGACGCGCTGCTGGTGACCAACCTGATCAACGTCCGCTACCTCTGCGGCTTCACCGGGTCCAACGCCGCTCTGCTGGTGACCGCCGACGACGCGGTCCTCGCGACCGACGGCCGCTACATCACCCAGTCGGCGGCGCAGTCGCCGGACGTCGAGCGGGTGATCGCGAGAGGCGTCGGTACCGCGCTCGCCGAGCGGGCGGCGCAGCGCGGCGTACCGCGGCTCGGCTTCGAGGCGCACGAGGTGACCGTCGAGCAGCACGGCGGGCTGACCAAGACCGCCGAAGGCGTCCAGCTGAGCGCCGCCGGCCGGCTGGTGGAGCGGCTGCGCTCGGTCAAGGACGAGGAGGAGATCGCGCTGCTGCGCGAGGCGTGCGCGATCGGCGACCGCGCCTTCGACGCGCTGCTGCCGCGCATCTGCGCCGGGCGGACGGAGCGGCAGATCGCGTTCGAACTCGAGGACCTGATGCGCGACGAGGGCGGTGACGGGCCGTCGTTCGAGACGATCGTGGCAGCCGGCCCCAACAGCGCCATCCCGCACCACCGGCCGACCGACCGGGTCGTCGCGACCGGCGACTTCGTCAAGCTCGACTTCGGTGCGCTCCACGCCGGCTACCACTCCGACATGACCCGCACCGTGGTGGTCGGCGAGCCGGCCGACTGGCAGCGCGAGATCTACGACGTCGTCCGCCGTTCGCAGCAGGCCGGCGTCGACGCACTGGCGGTCGACGCGGTCGTCAGCAACGTGGACAAGGTGTCCCGTGACGTGATCGACGAGGCCGGCTACGCCGACAACTTCACCCATGCCCTCGGCCACGGCGTGGGGCTGCAGATCCACGAGGCGCCGACGCTCGGGTACGGCGGCTCGGATAGACTCGCCGACCGGATGCCGGTGACCGTCGAGCCAGGGGTCTACCTCGAAGGCCGCGGCGGCGTCCGCATCGAGGACACCCTCGTGGTCCGCGCGAGCGGCACCGAGCTGCTCACCAACACGACCAAGGACCTGATCGTCCTGTAGTCCGCGCACGCACCTGGAGACCTGCACCGTGGCGACGACGAACGACCTGAAGAACGGCATCACACTCGACATCGACGGCCAGCTGTGGAACGTCGTGGAGTTCCAGCACGTCAAGCCCGGCAAGGGCGGTGCGTTCGTCCGCACGACGCTCAAGAACGTGCGCACCGGCAAGGTCGTCGACAAGACGTTCAACGCCGGCGTGAAGGTCGAGGTCGCGACCGTCGACAAGCGCGAGATGCAGTACCTCTACCAGGACAGCGGCGACTACGTGTTCATGGACAACGACACGTTCGACCAGCTGCACGTCCCGGCCGAGGCGGTCGGCGACATGAAGAACTACCTGCTGGAGAGCATGAACGCCGTCGTGCAGATCCACGACGGCACCCCGCTGTCGGTCGAGCTCCCGGCCAGCGTCGAGCTGCTCATCTCACACACCGACCCGGGCCTGCAGGGCGACCGGTCCACCGGCGGCACCAAGCCGGCCGAGCTGGAGACCGGCGCGACGATCCAGGTCCCGCTGTTCGTGACCACCGGCGAGCGGGTCAAGGTCGACACCCGCACCGGCGCCTACCTCGGCCGCACCAAGGGCTAGGGCCACCGCGGGTGGGAGCGCGCAGCAAGGCTCGGAAGCGGGCGCTGGACGTGCTCTACGAGTGCGACCTGCGCGGCTCCGACACGATCGGGACGCTGGCCAGCCGGCTCGCGCAGGCCGACCCCCCCGTGCCGGAGTACACCGTGGAGCTCGTCGAGGGCGTGGTCGCGCACCGCGAGCGGATCGACGAGCTGCTCTCGACCTACGCCGTCGGCTGGACGCTCGACCGCATGCCGCCGGTCGACCGCAACATCCTGCGGCTCGGCGTCTTCGAGCTGCTCTGGCGCGACGACGTACCGGATGCGGTGGTGCTCAGCGAGGCGGTCGAGCTGGCGCGCAACCTGTCGACGGAGGAGTCACCGAAGTTCGTCAACGGCCTGCTCGCCCGCGTCCTGGAGCTCAAGCCGCAGCTCACCTGATCCGGCGTCAGACGAGCTCCTCCATCGCGCGCCGCGCGTCGGCGCCGAGGACGCCCCACTGGATGAGCTGGTCGGTGAGCTGGGACGGCGACTCGTCGTAGATCACGGCGAGTGACCGCAGGTCCTCGTGGCGGATCGACAGCACGCGGCCGTTGTAGTCGCCGCGCTGGCTCTGGATGGTGGCCGCGTAGCGGGCCAGCGGGGCCGCCTGGTCCGCGGGGACGGCGGACAGCTTCTCGAGGTCGATGATCAGCCGGGGGCTGGGCTCCATGTGCGGCGTCGCGACCGCGTCGGGCAGCAGCTCGCTCACCGGGACGCCGTAGAACTCGGCCAGCTCGGCCAGCCGCTGCACGGTCACCGCACGGTCGCCGCGCTCGTAGGAGCCGACCACCACGGCCTTCCAGCGGCCCTGCGACTTCTCCTCGACGCCATGCAGGGAGAGCCCCTGCTGGGTTCGGATCGCGCGCAGTCGCGAGCCCAAGGCCTTGGCGTAGTCGGACATGTATGGAGCTCCTCGTCGTACGCCGTGCCACGGTGGCACCAGACGTATAACGCGGGCGCCGGTCTCACCACTCGCTCCACCGGGGCAGCCACCGCGGGAGCGGTGTGGTGACCGAAGGCACCCCGGGATCAATGCGTCGCCGCGCTCGCCTCCGCAGAGACGATTACAGACAGTGACGGTACGGCGGTCAACGTAGCCGGTCAAGTACTTGCTGTAACTAGATCGGGCTAGTCACCCTGGGCCAGGCGCGTCGCCACTGCCCCCGGGCGGCGTACGACGATGACCTCCGGCGGGAATGCGGGTCGGTCTGGGGCGTTGCACGCGGCAACGGCTGGGTGGGGTGAAGGGGGAACGGCATGGCCGTAGCGCGGCCGCGGATGGTCATCACCCCGACACAGCCGGAGCACCGGGTCACGACGCTGGAGCTCTTCTTCGACCTGGTGTTCGTCTTCGCGATCACGCAGGTCACCGCGCTGATGGCGACGCAGCTGACCCTGCAGTACGCCGTGCGCGGCCTGCTGCTGATGGCGCTGCTCTGGTGGGCGTGGTGCAGCTACGCCTGGCTGGGCAACCAGGCGCGGGCGGACGAGGGCGCGGTGCGCGCGGCGATGGTGCTGGCGATGGCGGCACTGTTCGTGGTCGCGCTCGCGATCCCGCGCGCGTGGACCGACGACGGCCGGGGGCTGCCCGCCGCGGTCGTGCTGGCGGTCGGGCTCGCCGTCGTGCGCTTCGCGCACCTCGGCGTCTACTACGTCGCTGCCGGTGACGACGCCGGCCTCCGCCGCCAGCTCACCCGGACCGCCGTCCCCGTCGCCGTCGCCTCGGTGCTGCTCGTCGTCGGTGCCGTCGTCGGCGGACCCGGCCGGACCGCACTCTGGACGCTCGCGCTCGTCGTCGACTACGTCGGGATCTTCGCCACGGACCAGGACGGCTGGCGACTGCCCGCCCCGCGGCACTTCGCGGAGCGGCACGGACTCATCGTGATCATCGCGATCGGCGAGTCGATCGTCTCGATCGGCGTCGGCGCGTCCGGGCTGCCGCTGAGCTGGCCGGTCATCGCGGCGACGCTGCTCGGGCTGGCGATCGCGCTGGCGCTGTGGTGGACCTACTTCGACGTGGTCGCGCTGGTCGCCGAGCGCGTCCTCAGCAGCCTCGAGGGCGCGGGCCGCACCCGACTGGCGCGCGACTCGTTCACCTACCTGCACTTCCCGATGGTGACCGGGATCGTCTTCCTGGCGCTCGGCCTCAAGAAGGTGCTGGTCCAGGTCGCCGACACCGCCCACTACGACTTGTCGGACCCACTCGCCGGTGTGGCGGTCTGGGCGCTCTTCGGTGGGGTGAGCGCCTACCTGCTCGGCCACCTGGCCTTCCGGCTGCGCAACGTGCACAGCCTCAACAAGCCGCGTGCGGCGGTGGCGCTGCTCGCGCTCGCGGCCGCGCCGGTCGCCCTGTACGTACCGGCGCTGCTCGCGCTCGCGCTGCTGGCCGCCGCGCTGGTCGCTCTCGTCGCCTACGAGTCGGTCGCGTACGCCGAGGCCCGGCACGCGATCCGGTCAGCCGACGACGAGCTGCTCCGGGCCTAGCGGCCCGCCCAGGCGCTCGCCACGCCGTCCCGCGGCCACCTGCGGACCGGCCTGCGGCGCACACTTCGGTCGCCGGGCTGACTGGTGACAGATCGTGCTGCCGTCGCTGGCTCGACACATGCTCAGCGCCACCCGGTCCCGCCGTTCAATTGGTCACTGGTCAGATCCCCGCGAGCCGGACGCGCGGACTTCCGCGACGCGCGGCAATGGTTTCGCGGGGCGGGCGCGGCCGCTGGTACGGTGAGGGTCGCGCGGCCGCACGTCGGCCGCTTCCCCCGCACAGCTCCTTTAACGACCCGTCCCGTGAGGCGGGGAAGGAGGATGACGGTGGCTCTGCCACACCCACGCCCGGTCTCGGGCGATCCCGCCGACGCGCGCGTCGTGCTCGACGGAGCGGACCTGCAGCGGGCGCTGACCCGCATCGCACACGAGATCCTCGAGCGCACCAAGGGCGCCCCCGACGTCGTCCTGCTCGGCATCCCGACCCGTGGCGTCGCGCTCGCCGCGCGGGTGGCCGCCCGGATCAACGCGCTGGAGGGGATCACCGTCCCGGTCGGCTCGCTCGACCCGACGATGTACCGCGACGACCTGCGGCTACGGCGGCCGCGCGCGCTCGGCTCGACCCGGATGCCGGCCGACGGGATCGACGGGCGGACCGTCGTGCTCGTGGACGACGTGCTGTTCTCCGGCCGGACGGTCCGCGCGGCGCTGGACGCGCTCACCGACTTCGGCCGGCCCCGGTGCGTGCAGCTGGCCGTGCTGGTCGACCGCGGGCACCGCGAGCTGCCGATCCGCGCCGACTACGTCGGCAAGAACCTTCCCACCAACCTGCTCGAGACCGTCCACGTGCTGCTCGCCGAGAACGACGACCGCGACGCCGTGCTGCTCGGCCCGGCCGACGCGACCCGCCAGGAGGCCGCCGAGTGAAGCGTCACCTGCTGTCCGCCGCAGACCTCACCCGCGACGACGCGCTGCTGATCCTCGACACCGCGAGCGAGCTCGCGCGGGTCGCCGAGCGCACGATCAAGAAGCTGCCGACGCTGCGCGGCCGCACCGTGGTCAACCTGTTCTTCGAGGACTCGACCCGCACCCGGCTGAGCTTCGAGGTCGCCGCCAAGCGGCTGTCCGCGGACGTCGTCAACTTCTCGGCCAAGGGTTCCAGCGTGTCCAAGGGGGAGAGCCTCAAGGACACCGCGCTGACGCTGGAGGCGATGGGCGCCGACGCCGTCGTCTGCCGGCACCACGCATCCGGGGCGCCGCACCGGCTGGCCACCTGGATCAAGGGCAACGTCGTCAACGCCGGCGACGGGACGCACGAGTACCCGACGCAGGCTCTGCTCGACGCCTACACGATGCGCCAGCGCACCGGCCGGCTGGAGGGTCTCGGCGTCACGATCGTCGGCGACATCCTGCACAGCCGCGTCGCACGCTCCAACGTGCTGTTGCTGTCGACCCTCGGCGCGCGGGTCACGCTGGTGGCTCCGCCGACGCTGCTGCCGGTCGGCGTCGAGACCTGGCCGGCCGAGGTCTCCTACGACCTCGACTCGGTGCTCGGCAAGAGCGACGTCGTGATGATGCTGCGCGTCCAGCGCGAGCGGATGGGTGCGGCGTTCTTCCCGAGCGCCCGCGAGTACAGCCGCCGCTACGGCCTCGACGGCGACCGGATGGCCACGCTGCACGACGACGCGATCGTCATGCACCCCGGCCCGATGAACCGCGGCATGGAGATCGCGGCCGAGGTCGCCGACTCGGTGCGGTCCACGATCGTCGACCAGGTCGCCAACGGCGTCAGCGTCCGGATGGCGGTGCTCTACCTGCTGCTGGGCGGCTCCGAGGCAGCCATCGGGCACGAGGTGCACGACGAGCTGGTGCGGGCATGAGCCGCTGGCTGATCAAGGGCGCCCGCGTCGCCGATGCGGCGTACGGCGACGCACCGGTCGACCTGCTGATCGACGACGGCGCCGTGGTCGAGGTCGGCAGCCGCCTCGACGCGACGGGCGCGCAGGTCCTCGACGCCGACGGCCTGGTCGCGCTACCCGGTCTGGTCGACCTGCACACGCACCTGCGCGAGCCGGGGCGCGAGGACGCGGAGACGGTCGCGACCGGCACGCGGGCAGCCGCGCTGGGCGGGTTCACCGCGGTGCACGCGATGGCCAACACCGACCCGGTCGCCGACACGGCGGGTGTCGTGGAGCAGGTGTGGCGGCTGGGCCGCGACGCCGGCCACTGCGACGTCCGCCCGGTCGGCGCCGTGACCATCGGCCTGGCCGGCACGGCGCTCGCCGAGCTCGGTGCGATGGCCGACAGCGCGGCGCGGGTGCGGGTCTTCTCCGACGACGGCCACTGCGTCTCGGACGCCGGGCTGATGCGGCGGGCGCTGGAGTACGTCAAGGCGTTCGACGGCGTGATCGCGCAGCACGCGCAGGAGCCCGCGCTCACGGTGGGTGCGCAGATGCACGAGGGCGTCGTGTCGGCGCAGCTCGGCCTGCAGGGCTGGCCGGCCGCCGCGGAGGAGTCGATCATCGCCCGCGACTGCCTGCTGGCCGCCCACACCGGAAGCCGGCTGCACGTCTGCCACGTCTCGACGGCCGGCTCGGTGGAGCTGATCCGGTGGGCCAAGCAGAAGGGCTGGCGGGTGACCGCCGAGGTGACGCCCCACCACCTCTGCCTCACCGACGAGCTCGTGGTCTCCTACGACCCGATCTACAAGGTCAACCCGCCGCTGCGCACAGCCGCCGACGTCGAGGCGCTGCGCGAAGGACTCGCCGACGGCACCATCGACGCGGTCGCCACCGACCACGCGCCGCACTCCCTGGAGGACAAGGAGAGCGAGTGGGGCTGCGCGGCGTTCGGGATGCTCGGACTGGAGACCGCTGTCTCGATCGTCGCCGAGGCGATGGTCGACACGCGCCGGATGACGTGGGCCGACGTGGCCGACCGGATGTCCACGCGTCCCGCACGGATCGGCGGCCTCGCCGACCAGGGGCTCGGGCTGGTCGCCGGTGCCGCCGCCAACCTGACGCTCGTCGACCCGGCCGGCCGGTGGACCGTCGATCCCGGCCAGCTTGCGTCGCGCAGCCGCAACACGCCGTACGCCGGTCGGTCGCTCCCAGCGCCCGTGGTCGCGACGTTCCTGCGCGGCCGGCCGACGGTCCTCGACGGGAAGCTGGCATGACCCTCGCGATGAGCCAGGGCACCGCCCGGTTCCTGCTGACGCTGGGCGTGCTCGCCGTGTGGGCGATCGGCGTCGCCGCCATGTGGCGCGGCTGGCGGCGGCGCGTCCGGCGTACCGCGCTCGCGCCACTGCCGAAGGCACCGGAGATCCCCGGCGGCGACGTCGTGCCGGTGCTGCTCGGGGTCTACCTCGGTACGACGACTGCCGGCCGGTGGCTCGACCGCGTCGCCCACCAGCGGCTGGGCGGGCGCAGCTCCGGCCGGCTCCGCGTGCTGCGCACCGGGCTGCTGGTGCGCCGGGCCGGCTTCGACGATCTCTACATCCCGGCTGCCGCGCTGCGCGACGTACGCATCGACACCGCCCACGCGGGAAAGGTGATCGCCGGCGACGGCATGCTCGTCGTCCGGTGGCAGCACGGCGGCGCGGACCTGGAGACCGGCTTCCGCGGCGACGACCGCGGCCGGCACCGCGAGGTCGCGGGCGCCGTCCGGGCACTCGTACCGGCGGATGCACTGCACACCGCGACACAGGAGGCCTCGTGACCGCCGCACCCGCCCTCGCGGGCCGGGCCCGCCGGCCGGCGCTGTTCGTCCTCGAGGACGGCCGCACCTGGCGCGGTGACGCCTTCGGGGCCGACGGCGAGACGTTCGGCGAGGCCGTGTTCAACACCGCGATGACCGGCTACCAGGAGACGCTGACCGACCCGTCCTACCACCGGCAGGTCGTCGTCATGACCGCTCCGCACATCGGCAACACCGGCGTCAACGACGACGACCCGGAGTCCGGGCGGATCTGGGTGTCCGGCTTCGTCGTCCGCGAGCCGGCCCGCACGCCGTCCAGCTGGCGGTCGCGCCGCTCGCTCGACGACGAGCTGCGCCGCTACGGCGTGGTGGGCGTCGGCGGCGTCGACACCCGCGCGATCACCCGCCACCTGCGGGACCTCGGCGCCATGCGCTGCGCGGTCAGCACCGTCGAGACCGACCCGGCCGCGCTCCTTCAGCGGGTGCTCGCCAGCCCCGACATGACCGGCGCCGACCTGGCGCGCGACGTCACGACGCCCGAGCCGTACGTCGTCGCGGCAGCCGGCGAGCGCCGCTTCCGCGTCGCGGCCGTCGACCTCGGCCTCAAGCGGGCGACGCCCCGCTACCTCGCGGAGCAGGGCTGCGAGGTGCACGTGCTGCCCGCGACGGCGACCGCCGAGGACATCCTCGCCGTCGACCCTGACGGCGTCTTCTTCTCCAACGGCCCAGGCGACCCGGCGGCCACCGGCTACGCCGTCGAGGCGCTGCGAGGGGTGCTCGGGCGCCGTCCGGTCTTCGGCATCTGCATGGGCAACCAGATGCTCGGCCGGGCACTCGGACTCGAGACCTACAAGCTCCGGTTCGGCCACCGCGGCGTCAACCAGCCGGTGCAGGACCTGGCCACCCGCCGGGTCGCGATCACCAGCCACAACCACGGCTTCGCTGTCGCGGCACCGGACGGTGGCGCTGCGGACTCGCCGTACGG
>DASQMY010000424.1:0-1535 GCA_035645255.1 Mycobacteriales bacterium | reverse complement strand
GACCTGACGCCGCCGGGGCGGATCGAGCTCGACCACTGGTTCACCAGCCCGGTCGACCGGTCCGCCCCGGCACGGGACGAGCTGGCGGTCAAGCTGGCCCTCGCCGTCACCAGCCCGACCGTCGACGTTCGCCGGGTCGTGCAGACGCAGCGCACGTCGACCATGCGCACCCTGCAGGACTACAGCCGGCTGAAGGCGCGCGCCAACCCCGAAGCCGACCTCGCCTGGCTGCTCGTGCTCGACTCGCTGATCTTCCACGCCGAGGCCGAGATCCGCTGGCTCGACCACTGCGAGAGCCGGCTGGCGCGGCACCGCCCGGCCCCGGTGGCCGCGGTCGATCTCGCGGCGGCCGACTCGCGCGAGCCGGGTCAGGAGGCCGTGCGATGAGCGTCCTGGAGCTGCGGCGGGTGACCCGGGTGCACGGCAGCGGCCCGACCGCAGTGCACGCGCTGGTCGAGATGTCGATGACCGTCGCACCCGGCGAGATGGTCGCGGTGATGGGGCCGAGCGGGTCGGGCAAGTCGACACTGCTGACGCTGTCCGGCGGGCTCGACTCGCCGACCAGCGGCGAGGTGCTGGTCGAAGGCACGGTGCTCGGCACGCTGTCCCGCAAGGCGCTCGCAGCGATACGCCGGCGATCCGTCGGCTACGTCTTCCAGGACTTCAACCTGATCCCCGCGCTGACCGCGGCCGAGAACGTCGCACTCCCCCGCGAGCTCGACGGCGTACGCGCGAGGACCGCACGCCGGGACGCGCTCACCGCCCTCGCCGAGCTGGACGTGGCCGACCTGGCCGACCGGTTCCCCGACGACATGTCCGGCGGTCAGCAGCAGCGCGTCGCGATCGCCCGTGCACTCGTCGGCGACCGGCGGCTTGTCCTCGCCGACGAGCCGACCGGCGCGCTCGACTCGGAGACCGGTGAGTCGGTGCTCCGGGTGCTGCGTGGTCGTTGTGACGCCGGTGCCGCCGCGGTCCTCGTCACGCACGACGCCCGGCACGCAGCGTGGGCCGACCGCGTGGTGTTCCTGCGCGACGGCCGGGTCGTCGACGAGACCGGCTACCTGCCGCCGGCCGAGTCACTGCTCACTGACGGCGCCGCCAGGTGAGCACCGCCAGCACGCGCGCCGCGCTGCGCATCGCGCGCCGCTCCGCCTTGCGCAACAAGGGTCGCAGCGCGCTGATCCTCGCCATGGTGGGCGTTCCCGTCTTCACGCTGGTGCTCGCCTCCGTGATCGTCCGCACCGCGGAGCCGTCCAACGCCGAGAAGACCATCAGAGCCATCGGTACGGCGGACGCGCGCGTCGAACGCGTCGCGACCGGTCCGGTCACCCAGGACGCGTACGGCGGCTACACATTCGCACCAGGCACGCCAGGTGACCCGGGCGCGCCGGTCGCGGCAGCGGACGCGCTGCGGCTGCTGCCGAACGGGTCGGCGGTGACGCCGCACGGCCACCCGGGTGAAGCCCGCGTCAGGACGCCCAGGGCGACCGCGCCGGTCGACTGGCTCGAGATCGACCTGGCCGACCGGCTGACCG
>DASQMY010000423.1:0-3744 GCA_035645255.1 Mycobacteriales bacterium | reverse complement strand
CGCCGCGTATCTCGCGGACGACGACGCGGCCGCCGTGCTGGCCTCGTCGCCGTCGCCGCGGCGTTTCCGCGGCGGGTTGCGCGTGGTGGTCGCTCTCATCGCCGGTTACTGCTGCTGGGCGCTCGGTGCCGTGATCGGCGCGCGGCGAGCAGGCGGCTGGTCACTCGTCTCGTCGTTGTCGCTGGACGCCGTGACGCTCCTGGCGCTCGGGCTCGCCGCCGCCGCTGTCGCGAGCCGCCGGCTCGGCGAGCGCGGCTGCGCCGTCGCCGCCGCGCCGCTGCTCTTCGGCCTGCTGCTCGTCTCGGCGCAGCTGCCGCGGCGATGGTCTCTGCTGGGCGACCCCACCGACGGCGGCGTCCGCGGCCGGTGGTTGGTGCTGCTGGTCGCGGCGTTCCTCGCGGTCGGCTGGTGGCTCGCCGACCCGGCCCGGCGGGTCCGGGTACTGACGCTGCGGGCGCGCGCGGCCGGCGGTCGCTGAGCAGCATTCACCCTCGGGCCGGCCGCGCCTCTGCTGGCCGGGGCGACCTCTGTGAAGTCGCGTCCACGCCCCACGCTCGGCAGCGGGCGATTCGTGTACGCAACTTCCCACAAGTCACCGGACCGTCGGCCCGCGTGCCGGCAGGCCGGACATGCCGAGAACAGCGAGACCGGGACTGCTGTCCCGGTCTCGCTGTTGATCGAAGCCGTCTAGAACGGCACGTTCACGCAGGCGAGTCGCGCGCCGGCCACGCCCGAGTCGGTCGGGCCGGTGTGGGTGTGCTCGATGTGGAGGATGACCGAGGCGGGGCGGCGGGTGTCGTGCGGCTGCCAGTCGACGACGGTCTGCACGGTCGCGTTGCCCGCTGCATTGGTGTGGAAGTCGAGCCAGATCTCGTTGTCCGGGTTGGCGTACGCCGGGTTGGTCGACGGCGACACCGGGTCGACGACGTACTGGTAGTGCGGACCGGCGGCGAGACCCGTCGCGCCGCACGCGTTGGTGTGGGCGTGCGAGCCGTACGCGCGGTTGGGCACCAGCCCGCGCACGTGCAGCGTCACGATGGTCTTGCCGCTGCCCGTGTACACCGCCTGCACCCGCGCCGTGGCGCCGTCTGGGACGAGCGCGGCGTCGTAGACGACGACGTCGTCCGACGAGCGCACGACCTCGCCACCGGCGGCCGACGCCTGCGGTACGGCGGCGAGTGCGGCAGCGGAGACCAGCGCGGCGACCCCGGCTGTCCTGACCCTTCTCATGGCTGACTTTCCTTTCCTCTGGGTTGGTTGTCGACCGCTCTGTCGCACCGCAGCCGCGGACCGGTTCACGGATGCACGTAGCATTCGCCCCATGGCCGTGGCTCGAGCCCTGCTCCGCTCGAGCGTCGTGCTGGCCGTCGTCGCAGCGAGCGGGTGCACCGGCGACGACGACCGGCGTACGGCGCCCCCCGCGACACCCGCGCCGACGACGAGTGCGGCGCCGACCACGCCGACGGTGACCACGCCGGCGTCGCCGAGCCCCACACCCACCAGCAGCCCGTCGCCCACATCGACCGCGACGCCCACGCCTAAGCCATCTGCGGATCCGTCCACCACCCGTGCTTCAATGCGCCGCTACTACACGCAGCGGCTGAAGTGGACCGACTGCGACGGCGGGTTCGAGTGCACCCGCGTCCTCGTGCCGCTCGACTACGACCAGCCGGCCGGGCGGCAGATCCGCATCGCCACGATCCGGCTGCGTGCGAGCGACCGCGACCGGCGGATCGGATCGCTGGTGATCAACCCCGGCGGACCCGGCGGGTCCGGCGTCGGCTACGCGCGCTACGCCAGGCAGGTGCTGCCGCGAGCGGTCCGCCAGCGGTTCGACGTCGTGGGGTTCGACCCGCGCGGCGTCGGCGAGAGCGAGCCGGTGCGCTGCTTGCCGGGCCGGCGGATCGACCGGTGGCTCGCCGCCGACCCGTCGCCCGACAACGCCAAGGAGATCGCGGCGCTGGTGGCGGTGAACAAGGAGTTCGCGCGCGGCTGCCAGCAGCGCAGCGCGCGCCTGCTGCCCCACGTCGGCACGCGAGACGCCGCGCGCGACATGGACATCCTGCGGGCGGCGCTCGGTGACAAGAAGCTGACCTACATGGGGAAGTCGTACGGGACGGTGCTGGGCGCGACGTACGCCGAGCTGTTCCCGGCCAACGTGCGCGCCCTGCTGCTCGACGGCGCCGTCGACCCGAGCATCGACGCGCGCGAGCTGGCCCGCGCGCAGGCCGTCGGCTTTGAGCGGGCGCTGGCGGCGTTCCTCCGCTACTGCGCCAAGGACACCAGCTGCGCGTTCCGCGGCGACGGCCGGCTCGGGGAGCGGTACGACGCGCTGATGGCCAGGATCGAGCGCCGCCCGCTGCCGACCTCGCTCGGTGACCGCATGCTGGGTCCCGGCGAGGCGGTGGTCGGGGTCATCGCGCCGCTGTACGACCGGCGTACCGGCTGGCTCGCGCTCGGGCTCGGTCTGGCGGAGGCCGAGCGAGGCGACGGCACGACGCTGCTGCGGCTGTTCGACGGCTACGTCGAGCGGCGCAGCGGCGCGAGCTACGGCAACCTGATGGAGGCCAACTACGCCGTCAACTGCGTCGACCGACCGGCGACCGAGGGACTGGCCGCCCTCTCCGACGACGCCCGCCGCTTCACCCAGCAGGCGCCGCGGTTCGGCGCCTTGCTGGCCTACGGCGGTCTCGCCTGCGCCTACTGGCCGGTGCCGCCGGTTGACCGGCCGGGCCCCATCGCGGCGCGCGGCGCGCCGCCCATCGTCGTCATCGGTACGACGCGCGACCCGGCCACGCCGGTGCGCTGGTCGGAGGCGCTCGCCGACCAGCTCGAGTCCGGCGTGCTGCTCGTGTACGACGGCGACGGGCACACGGTCTACGGCAACGGCGTGGACTGCGTCGACGACGCCGGCAACGCCTACCTGATCTCGCTGAAGGTGCCGAAGTCCGGCACGAGGTGCTGAGCCGGGCGAGTCGGTCAGCGGCCTGACCACGACCCCCGAACGGCACCCGTACCGGCGAGCGTGCTGCTGCATCTCGGGTAGACTCCCGCCCGCAACACGCCGCCTTAGCTCAGTCGGTAGAGCGTCTCACTCGTAATGAGAAGGTCGTCGGTTCGATTCCGACAGGCGGCTCCACGTCTGACCTGCGGCAACATCCTCACGACGACCTCCGCGACGCGGCGGATGGTGCCAGCGTTGTGGCCAGGAGTCACACCGAGGACCAGTCGGGAACAGGCACACGCCCGACGGGCTTGCCTTGCCTGTACAGGCGCCGGGTGGCGGATGCGATCGCAAGGGTTTCGGGGGCGCTGTACGAGCCGCCGAACGCGATCGTGATGCACCCGCGCCGCTGGGCGTGGCTGCTGACGCAGAACGAACCGCCCCCTGATCGTCACTGAGGCGTCGAACCCGACCAACGCTGCCGGGACCCTCGCAGGGTTCGGCGAAGGCCGTGTGGGGACGTTCGCCGGGTTGCCGGTGTACCTCGACTCGAACATCCCGACCGACGTCAACACCAACCAGGACGTCGTGCTCGTCCTCAACACGAACGAGTCGTACCTGTACGAGTCGACCATTCGGACGCGGGTGCTGCCCGAGGTGCTGTCGGGGACGCTGACGTGCCGCATCCAGGCATACGGGTACATCGCGCTAGCCACCAGGCAGGCGAAATCGATTGCGGTCATCACGGGGACTGGCGCGGTCACCCCGTCCTTCGCATGACCGCCTAGACCCGGACCCGG
>DASQMY010000422.1:0-19154 GCA_035645255.1 Mycobacteriales bacterium | reverse complement strand
TGGGGCACGTCGCGCGCGACCTGTCCGCGGTCTTCGACGCGGCGCCGGTCGGCATGGTGCGACTCGACGCCGCCGGCAGCTGCTTCCGGGTCAATGCCGAGTGGCGCCGGATGACCGGCCTGTCGGACGCCGACTGCACCGGAGCCGGCTGGCTCGACGCGCTGCACCCCGGCGACCGGGCGGAGGTGGCGCAAGCGGTCGCCGCCGGCCGGCCGACGGAGCAGACCCGCCGGCTCCTGACCCGCACCGGGCCGCGCACGTCGATGTGCGCGATGCGAGCCGTCGACGCGGACGACCCGGACCGCGCCGGCTACATCGTCACCGTCGCCGACGTCCACGAGCAGACCGAGGCGCTCCGGGCGCTGCACGACGCGCAGGCGCGCATCGCGGCGGCGTTCCACGCGTCGTCGCTCGGTCTCGCGCTCGTCCGGCTCGACGGCACGGTGCTCGAGGCCAACGAGCGGCTGGCCATCATGACCGGCCGACCGGCACACAAGATCGTCGGCGGCCCGCTGTCCGACCTGCTCACCGCCGAGTACGCCGCCGCGGAGGCCGACGTGCGGACCAGCCTGCTCGCCGGCGACCGGCCGGTCGGCCGGTTCGCGTGCCAGCTGGCCGGGCGGCCCGGGCTGACGACCTGGGTGATGGCGCACGTCGCCCTCGTCGACCCGGGGAGCGACGGTACGGCATACTTCGTCGCCGAGCTCGAGGACGTGACCGCGAGCAGGCTCGCCGAGGAGCGGCTCGCCCACGCAGCGCTGCACGACCCGCTGACCGGGCTGCCCAACCGGCTGCTGCTGCTGGACCGGCTCCGGCACGCGCTCCGCCGCTCGCAGCGGTTGGGTGAGTCCGTGGCGGTGCTGTTCATCGACATCGACCGGTTCAAGTCGGTCAACGACCGGCTCGGCCACCACGCGGGCGACGACGTGCTGCGGGTCGTCGCCGAGCGGGTCGCGAAGGCCGCCCGCCCCACCGACACGGTGAGCCGGCTCGGCGGTGACGAGTTCGTCGTCGTGTGCGAGGAGCTGCCGTCGGCCGACGACGCCCTCCGCGTGGCCGAACGCTGCCGGCGGGCCATCTCCGAGCGACTGGTCCACGACGGCATCTCCATCAGCGTCGACGCGAGCATCGGCGTTGCGATCTCCCAGGAGACCAGCATCGACCCGGAGGCGCTGGTGCGGGACGCCGACGCGGCGATGTACGAGGCGAAGGCCCGCGGCCGCGGCCGGTGCGTCCGCTTCGACCAGGGGATGCGGGCCCGGCTCACCAAGTGGATCGACGCCGAGTCGGCGCTGATCGGCGCGGTCGAGCGCGGCGAGCTCGCGGTGCTCTACCAGCCGGTCGTCGCGGTCGCGAGCGGCCGGCTCGTCGGTGCCGAGTCGCTCGCCAGGTGGCGGCGTGCCGAACGCCCCGAGGTGATGCCGGCCGAGTTCATCACGATGGCCGAGGAGACCGGCCTGATCGTCGAGATCGGCGACCACGTGCTGCGGACCGCCTGTCGCGATGCGGCGATCGCCGGCTGCGGGCCGCGCGGCCTCCGGGTGTCGGTCAACGTCTCGGCACGTCAGCTGATCGCCGCCGACTTCGCCGACAAGGTGGCCGACGTGCTGCGGCTGACCGGGCTGCCACCCGCGGCCCTGTGCCTCGAGCTGTCAGTCAGCGTGCTGATCGAGGCGGCCGCCGCGACCGCGTCGGTCCAGAAGCTGCGCGAGCTGGGCGTGCGCCTCGCGCTCGACGACTTCGGCATCGGCTACTCCTCGCTCAGCTACCTGCGCCGGTTCCCGGTCGACGTGCTCAAGGTCGACCGGGCGTTCATCGTCGACCTGCCCTCGAGCGCCCGCGACGCCTCCATCGTCAGCGGCATCGTCCAGCTCGGCCGCTCGATCGGCGTGGACGTCGTGGTGGAGGGTGTGGAGCGCGACGACCAGCTGGCGGCCCTGATCGAGCTGGGCTGCGAGTTCGCGCAGGGGTTGGCCTTCGGTGCGCCGGCGCCGGCGGACCAGGTCTTCGACCCGGGCTGGTCACCGCTGCGCCCGGCTCCGGCGGCCGGCAACGGCGCTGACCACTGACCGGGCGGCGCTACAGGTAGCCGCCGTCCGCGAGGTCGGCCCACCGCTCGAACACGTTGCGCTTGGGGTCACGGCGCGCCGCGAGCTCGGCCAGCAGGTACAGCACCGGGAAGAGCACCGGCGTGCACAGCGCCCACTGTGTGGCGTGCTTCGCCTCGTGCCGAAGGCGCGCCTCGTCGGCGAGCGCGCCGTACAACCAGACGTTGCCGAACGTCGTGCCGCCCTTGGCGAAGCCGCCATGCATCCCGCCGCAGGCGATGAACAGGCCGGACCGCATCTCCGGCAACCCGCCGTGCAGCATCCCCCAGACGACCGCCGGCACGGTGACTGGCAGGTTGACGACGAACCGCAGCACGTGCGCCAGCCGCCGTACCGCGCTGTGCATGGCGTGGGCTAGATGACCACGGGCGGCACGCCCGAGTCGCTGACCAGCGGCCGGCTCGCTGCCTCCCAGGCGACCATGCCGCCGACGAGGTTGCGGGCCGACCAGCCGTTCTGGTTCAGGTAGGCGGTCACCTGCGCGGAGCGGGCGCCGCTCTTGCAGACGACGACCACCTCGCGCTCCTTCGGCAGCTCACCGAGCCTGCCGGCCAGCTCGCTCATCGGGACGAACTGCGCCTGCTCAGCATGGCCGGCGGCCCACTCGTCCGCCTCGCGGACGTCGAGCAGGTGCTCGTCACCGGTGAGCTCGGCGACGCTGACGGAAGGTCGTGAGGGGGACATGTCGCCGATTGTCGCACCCGGATCCGGCGCGCTACTTCAGCAGCCGGGAGAGCCGGCGGTCGGCGAGCGGCTTGCCGCCCGTCTGGCAGGTCGCGCAGTACTGCAGCGACTTGTTCGCGAACGACACCTCACGAACCGCGTCGCCGCACACCGGGCACGGCAGCCCGGTCTTGCCGTGCACGCGCAGCCCGCTCTTCTTCTCGCTCTTCAGCTCGCCGGCCGGGGTGTCCTTGGACCGCTCGACGGCATCGGAGAGCACTGCGACCACGGCCGCGTGCAGCGCACCGACCTCCTCTGCCGTCAACGTGGAGGTCATCTTGAACGGGGACAGCCTCGCCACGTGCAGCGCCTCGTCGGAGTAGGCGTTGCCGACGCCGGCGATGAGCTTCTGGTCGGTCAGCAGCCCCTTGACCTGGCTGTTGCGCTGCTTCGCCATGGTGGCCAGCGCGTCGACCGTGAACGCCGGGTCCAGCGGGTCGACACCCAGGTCGGCGATGCCGGGCACCGCGTCGAGCGAGCGGACGACGTACGCCGCCAATCCCTTCTTGGTTCCGGCCTCCGTCGCGTCGAAGCCGCCGCCCTCGACGAGGCGGAGCCGCAGCGCGATCGGGCCGCCGGGCCGCGGCGGCTTGGGCGACAGCTCGTCGTACCAGCGCAGCCAGCCGGCACGGGCGAGGTGCAGCGCGAAGAAGATGCCGTCGCAGTCGACGTAGAGGAACTTCCCGCGGCGGCCGAGCCCGGTGACCTCCGCGCCGCCGAGCGCCGTCGGCGACGGGTCGTAGGTCTTCAGCGCCGCGATGCTGGCGAGCTCGAGCCCAGCGACGTGCCGGCCGAGCATCCGCTCGGACAGGTAGCGCACCAGCGACTCGACCTCGGGCAGCTCAGGCATACGCTGAGCGTACCCAGCGGGAAACCGCAGGCGACCGGGCGGCGTCGGACTGCTGACCGCCCACCG
Organism: Mycobacteriales bacterium; assembly: GCA_035645255.1. GTDB lineage: Bacteria > Actinomycetota > Actinomycetes > BP-191 > BP-191 > DASQMY01. Next base: position 15,407 of record DASQMY010000422.1, on the reverse strand, counting down.
GACGCGGGACCGCTAATGAAGACGCACCTGCTTGCGGCCGCTCCGCAGCCGACAGTCAGCGCGGCCACTGCCGTTCCGGTCGCCATCCCTGGCTCGGCGCCGGTCGCCGGCGTGCCGTCCTCGAGTGTGACGCCGTACGCCGGTCGGCTCAGCGTGCCGGTCGCCGACCCCGACGACCGGCGACGTGCGGGCGCGCTCGGGCGCCGCCGGCCGGGCCGTCGAGTGCTCCGGCAAGCTGTGGAACGGCAGCACCGGTAGCAACTGGGGGCTGCACGGCGGGCACGCCGACCCGGCGCGAGCGTTGCGGAGATTCATGGACGAGCCCTTCTCGTCCCTCCCGTCCACCGGCTACCGGGTGGAGCGCGATGAGCCGGGCCGGGTCCTGTACTCGTACGACGTGGACGGCCGGACGAAGGTCGCGGTCATCGTCAGCAACCTGGTGCCTCAGCAGGAAGAGGACGGCTGGAGCGTCGAGACGTTCGCGATGTGCGACCCCGCCGAGTGGCCGGCCGACGTCACGGACGAGCTCGGCCTCGGCGTGTGGTCCGACCGGGGCGGCAAGCGCGTCCCGACGTCGATCCTGGTGTCAGCGAAGGGTCCGGAGCACTGCGACTGGCAGAGCGCGACGATCCTGAGCGTCAACGACAAGACCTACTACCGTGACCCGGAGGGCGTGCTGCCGTCCGCCTGGTTCGAGACGAGGTACGACGGTCGCGCCGAGCTCCCGCTGAACGCCAAGGACACCGGTTACCGGCGAAACGACCAGCAGCTGTGGGTCGCCGCTGACCGTTCCGCTGTATACGTCGTCAACGGCGACCACGTCGAGCGCTGGCCCGCCCCGGTGAAGCCAGGCGGGTGCGCCTGACGTGCGGCACGCCTCGGCACGGGGAGCCGCAACGTACGCGATCACGCGCAGAGCCACGCGCTAGCGGCCGACGAGCCCCATTCGGCGGGCGGCGTCCCACAGCTCGTCGCGCGCGTCCGGGTGGGCGACCCGGTTGATCAGCGCGCTCGCCTGCTCGGCCTGGCCGTTGCCCCAGATCGGCGCGGCGCCGTGCTCGCTGACGATGTGACTGTGCTGGAAGCTCGTCACCGGACCGTCCACCAGCGGTACGACGGTCGACACGTCCGCCTTCGGATGCCACGACGGCAGCGCGATGATCGCCTGCCCGCCCGGCGAGTGCAGCGCCCCGACGATGAAGTCGGTCTGGCCGCCGAAGCCGGAGTAGATGCGGCCACGCCGCCGGGAGGCGTTGGCCTGCGCGAACAGGTCCACCTGCATCGCCGAGTTGATCGACGTGAGCCGCGGCTGCTTGGCGATGCTCGCCGGGTCGTTGCTCTTCTCGGTGCGCACCAGCCGGACCCGCGGGTTGCGGTCGACGAAGTCGTAGAGCTCCGGGCTGCCGAAGACGAACGACGCGGTGATCGGCGCGCTCGTGTCCAGCTGCCCGGTCTTCTCCAGCGTGAGTACGCCGTCGCTGAACATCTCCGACCAGATGCGCAGCCCCTTGCGGTACTCCAGCGCGGCGAGCGTGGCGTCCGGTACCGCGCCGATCCCGAGCTGCAGCGTCGCGCCCTCGGGAACCAGGGCCGCGACGCGCTCACCGATCCGGCGGGCGACCCGGTCGTAGTCCCGGACCGGCGGAGCGGCCAGCTGCACGTCGCACTCCACCGCGAGGTCGATCTCGTCCAGCCCGAGCTGGCCGTCGCCGTACGTGTAGGGCATGTGCCGGTTGACCTGCGCGACGACGAGCCCGCCGCGTGCCCGGACGGCCTCGATCGCGGCGGGCAGGACGTTGACCTCCGACCCGAGCGACACCGTGCCGTCGCGCGGCGGCGAGGTGTGCAGCAGCACCACGTCCGGCGGCCGCGTGGTCGTGAACAGCTTGGGCACCAGCGACAGCCTGGCCGGCACGTAGTCGAGCCGCGGCTGGTCGCGCATGCCCGCGCCGACGAACGGCGTCTCGAGCGCGACGCCGGCACCGACCGGGATGCCGACCGGTGCGTTGAGCATGAACAGCCGCCACCCGGGATGCGCCGCGGCCATCACCCGCAGCAGCTCGAGCGGCGCCGCGAAGTTGCCGCTCGCCACGACCCGCGGCTCTCCTGGCAACGCGGTGAGAGTGGCGGACAGCACGTCCGCGGTGACGACACGCATTGCGGCCTAGGACGCGACCGATCGCTCGTCCGGCTCCTCGGCGCGGACGCGCTGGTGCCCGTTCTCGGGCTCCGGCAGGTGCTCGGTCTCGTCGACGTCCTGGACGAGCGGGACGGCCGCCTGCTCGCCGCGCCGGCGCCAGCTGCGCGCCTTCGCGTAGTCGACCCACTTGGCCAGCTGCCGCTGCACCCACGTCTTCAGCCGCGCCGCCCACGCGAACTCGGTGGACAGCAGGCTGAGCCCGACGAAGACGATGACCCAGCCGGGACCGGGGAGCGGCACCAGGGCGAGGCCGACGACGACGATCAGCCAGCCGGCGACGAAGACGCCCACGCGGCGCAGGTGTCGCTGCATCTGCCGCCGCCTCCCGTCCACCGACCTCCGGACCCGGCCTCCCACGCTACCCGACGACTCCGGCAGTGGCACGGGTTGGGGCGAGGTCCGGCTCGGTCCGCGCGGTCTACGTGACGGTCAGCGTGCCGACCATCCCGTAGGCGTAGTGACCGGTGACGTGGCAGGCGAAGGTCAGCGAGCCGGGCACGGCGAACGTGACGGTGGTCGTGACGGTCGCCTCGCCCGGCACGTCGACCTCGGTCGGCCGCTCGTCGTGTGCCGGCTCGGTGCCGGTCCGGTGCCGCTCCTGCACCTCGGCGTCCCCGACGATGAACTCGTGCTCGAGGAAGTCCTCGTTGTGCACCACGAACCGCACCTCGCGGCCGGCCGGCACCGACAGCGTCGCGGGCACGAACCTCGAGTGCTTCATCCGGACGTCGACGACGAGCGGCTCGGTGTCGGTCGGTGTGGCGGCGATCCCGACCGAGCAGGCGGTCGTGAGCAGGCCCACCACCGCCGCGAGCGCCGCCAGCTGCCTCGTCATCGGAGCGTCAGGCCGTCGAGCGGGATCGGGCGACGACCGCGAGCGCCCCGACGGCCAGCAGCCCGGCCCCGAGGATCGTCAGCGCGCGCCGTACGTCGGCCGAGTCGCTGCCAGGCAGCGTCGGCGTGGGCAGGCCGTTGAGCGTGAAGCCGGCATCCTGCACCGACGGCGCGCCGGCGCCGGACGCGTCGATGGCCAGGTCGTACTTGAGCGCGCCGGCGGTCGAGTCGACCCGGATCTTGGTCAGCCACATGCCCTCCAGCGGCACCCAGTCGCCGGACTTGTCGTCGTGCAGGTCGCGCAGCAGCTGGCCGCTGGCGCGCTCGTCGTACTCACGGACCAGTCCGGGTGCCGCCAACCTGTCTGCCCGCTCGGCGGAGATCGCGGCCGGCAACGTGACCGGTCGCCGCTCGGTGAGCAGGTAGACGTCGGCGTCCACGCGCTCGGTCGGCGACTTGCCGAGCCCGAGGATCCGCAGCGGCACCCAGGGGCGGTCGGTCGGGATCGTCAGGTGGATGGGCGTGCCGTCGCCGATGTTCTGGCCCTTCACGCTGGCGGTGTCGGCGTCGAACGCGGCTGCCATGAAGATCGCGCTGCGCTGCGCGTAGAAGTCGAGCACCTCCGGCGCGTCGGGCGGCAGGCGGAAGCCGTGCTGCTTCGCCCAGCGGCCGACCTCGGACCCGGTCCCCTTGAGGATCTTGATGTCCAGCGCGTCGACCTTCGCCTCCATGACGACCTCGGCGGAGGACAAGGCCGCCGCTGCAGTCCGCGAGTCAGCGGCGAAGGACTCACGGCGTACCGGAGTCGTCTCCTGCACCAGCCGCTGCAGCGTCCAGTCGCCGCCGCGCTGGATCTTGTCGGGGACACCGGGCAGCGGCGTGATCGAGCCGAACGCGCCGGAGCCGCCCTGGAACGTGAAGGACGTCACGTAGTGCTCGACGCCGTTCGCGTAGCCGGCGAACGTCGTGGTGCGGCTGAGGTTGACCGCGCCGTTGGGGCCGATCAGGCCGCCGCACGCGGCCGCCGGTCCCGCGCTGAGAGCCATTGCCGCTGCTACCGCTGAGACCACCAGAGACCGTCGCATTTGCCGCACCCCGTCCACTCGTCGTCATTGCGGGTGTGACGCGGGGGTGCAGCAGCCGGTTCCGTCGGCCGCCGGTCAGCTGCGCCGGCGGGCCGGGCGGGCCAGCACCGCCAGCGGTACGGCGACGGCGGCGACCGCGCCGGCGAGCGCGAGCACCCGGACCGGCCCGGCCGGCAGCCGGACACCCGGGCCGGCGAGCAGGAGCGCCACGGAGGTCGCCACCGCGACCGCCACGCGGCCGGCGTAGACGTGCGCGCGCGCCCGGACGAAACCCGGCTCGATCGGCGTCCCGGGCGGCACCGAGATGGCCAGGTCGGCGAGCTCGACGAACAGCACGATGCCCACGGCGACGAGCGGCGCGGCCACGTCGTACTCGACGTCGCGCAGGTAGAGCATGCCGACGTAGTGGACGGCCAGAGCGCCGGCGGCGGCCGTCACGGCGCCGTCGTTCCAGAGGACCAGTCCGCTCACCACCAGGACGCCGATGACGATGGGGAACAGCCTCGGCGCCGGCTCGCCCGCGAGCAGGTACGGGCGCCCGAGCAGGACGAGTGCGAGCAGCGCGGCCAGCACCCGCGCAAGCTCCCTCACCGGCGCACGACCTTGGGCCGGGCGTGCAGCCGGGACAGCTGCGCGAGCACCGCGTCCAGCGCCCCGGCGCCGGTCCAGCGGACCACCGGGACGCCCGCCTCGCTCATCCGGGCGACGACCGCGGCGCGGTTCAGCACGAAGAGCCGCTGCGCGAGCTCGCGCGCCCGCTCGGGGACGGGTTCGAACAGCGGGTACGGGGCGGTGTCGACGACCAGCACGCCGTGACCGCGACGCGAGATCGCCATCAGCGCGGCGGTCGCGCGCTCGTCGAGCAGCGGCGACAGCCCGATCACCAGCGACCCCGGCGGCAGGCTGGTGCGCGGGAGCAGCGAGACCGCCTTGGCGGCGTGGGTGGTGACGACCTCCGCGCCGAGCAGGTGCTCGGTGATCCGGTAGAGCTGTGCGACGCCGGTCCCGGGCGTCAGCCAGCGGATGACGCCGCCGAAGCCGACGACCCCGACGCGGTCCATCTGGCGCAGGTAGTGGCCGGCGATGCCGAGCGCAGCCCGCACCGCGGTGTCCAGCGCGCTGTGGCCCACCCGTCCGGGGTCGACGAAGGTGTCGAGGAACAGCACGACCTCTGCGTTGCGCTCCGGGCGGTGCTGCGTCACGTGCAGCCCGCCGTACCGGGCGCCGACGCGCCAGTTGACCCGGCGCAGCGGATCACCCGGCCGGAACTCCCTGATGCCGGCGAACTCGACGCCCTCGCCGGCCGCGCGCGACTGGTGGGACCCCACCAGCACCCGCTGGAACGGCTGCACCAGCGAACCGGCGAACCGGTCCGCCCGCGGCACCACCCTGATCGTCAGCGCCGGCGACCGCAGCCCTTCGACGTGCAGCCGGTCGCGCGAGTAGCAAGCGAACGACGTCGGCCCGACCGAGTAGACGCCCCAGCGCTGCGGACGCACCGTAACGGCGACGTCGAGCTCGGAGTCCGGCCCCACCGTGACGGTCACGTGCCCGGAGCCGCGCACGACCTCGAAGCCGGCCGGCAGCCCGAAGTCGATCGTCAGCTGGTCGACCCGCCGGTCGGTCCTCACCCGGGCGACGACCGACACCTCGTCCCCCTCGATGACCCGGAGCGCCGAGAGCCGCACGCCGGCGCTCACAGTGGCCGGGCGGCGGAGCAGGCCGGTGACCAGCATGGCGAGCAGCGGCGCCCCGAGCACCACGGCCTCGAACCGGCCGAGGACCGCGCCGGACAGCAGCAGCAGGCCGCAGAGCGTCGCCAGCCGCGGCAGCTGCGGGGTCATCACAGGACGGTCGGCGGTGTGGCCACCCGCCCGACGAGCTCGCCCACCACGTCGTCACCGGTGAGGTTGCGCACCCAGGTCTCCGGCTTGAGCGTCAGCCGGTGCCCGAGCGCCGGTACGGCGAGCAGCTTGACGTCGTCGGGGCTGACGAAGTCGCGACCGGCGAGCAGCGCGCGCGCCCGGCAGGCCCGCATGAGCGAGAGCGCGCCGCGCGGGCTGGCGCCGACCAGCACGTGCGGGTGGCTGCGCGTCGCCGCGACGAGGTCGACGAGGTAGCGGCCGACCGACTCCTCCACGTGCACGCCCTCGACCGCGTCCTGCATGGCGAGCACCTGCTCGCGGCTCACGACCGGCTCGAGCTCGACGTCCTCGGCGCGCCGCGCCAGCCGGCGGCGCAGCACCTCCCACTCCTCGTCGCGGCCCGGGTAGCCGAGCCGGACGCGGAGCAGGAACCGGTCGAGCTGCGCCTCGGGCAGCGGGTAGGTGCCCTCGTACTCGATGGGGTTCTGCGTCGCCAGGACGACGAACGGCGGGTCCAGCGGGAACGTCGTCCCCTCGACCGTGACCTGGCTCTCCTGCATGACCTCGAGCAGCGCGGCCTGCGTGCGCGGCGGTGTGCGGTTGATCTCGTCGGCGAGCAGCACGTTGGTGAACAGCGGCCCCGGCCGGAACTCGAACCGCGCCTCGCGCTGGTCGTACACGTAGGAGCCCGTGACGTCCGACGGCAGGAGGTCCGGAGTGAACTGGATGCGCCGGAAGCCGAGCCCGAGCGACTGCGCGAACGAGCGCGCCACCAGCGTCTTGCCCAGGCCGGGGTTGTCCTCCAGCAGCACGTGGCCGCGCGCCAGCACACCGAGCAGCACCAGCTCGAGCTGCTCGCGCTTGCCCACGACGACGCGGTCGACCTGGTCGAGCACCCGGTCGGCGAGCGCGCGCGCCTCGCCCAGCCCGAGCGTCAGACCCGCTCGACTGCCGTGATCCATCGATCCACCTCGTCCAGGGTCGGGACCGGCGCGTCGTCGTACGGCGACGTTTCGGTTCGCGCGAACAGCTGCCACAGGTCGTCCGGAAGGTAGCCGCGCGCGGCGTCGGCGTCCGACCGCAGATCGATGCCGTGCTGGGTGCGCAGCCGGTCCGCCGCGACCCGGTAGAGCACCGGGCGCACGGTGCGGTCGAACTTCCGCAGCGACCCGGACCCGACCTCGAGCGCGGCGGTCAGTCTGGCCAGCTGGCTCCGGTAGTCCTCGCCGGCCTCGGGCGGCTGCGGTGCCGGCGCCCGCCACGGGCTCGGGCGCGTCCCGCCGCCGAGCAGCCGGCGGGTCAGGACGACCGCGAAGACGAGGACGCCCACGACGACGATCCGGCCGGCGTCGCGCCGGTCGGGTGGGACCACGACCAGCACGGCGAGCAGCGACCCGAGCAGCCACAGCACGTGCCCGATCCGGCCGCGCGTCGCGCCGGTCGACTCGGCGATCCGCGGCCGGACTGCCGGGTCGAGGCCGGTCCGGACCGCCCCGCGGGTCACGCGCCCACCGCCAGGCCGGCCCGCAACGAGTCGAGGCAGCGCAGCGCCCGCTGCCGCATCGACTCGTCGGTGACCCGCGCGCCGAAGCGCACCCCCTCGTACAGCGCGGTGAGCTCGCGAGCACTGGCCGGGTCGACGTGATGCGCCGCGAGCATGCGCCGCAGCAGGTCCTCCGGCGTCTCGTGCGGCTGCCGTTCGGTGCCGGCCGCCGCCGCGGCGCGCTCCATGGCGACGTAGCACGCGAGCACGGCGTCGGCTGGGTCGGTCCCGGCGCGCAGCTCTTCGGCGCCCACCTCGACACTCTCCCGGAGGCGGCGGCGGAGCTCGGTCGCGACGTCCTCCTCGGTGCCTTCACCTGGGTCGTACTCCGGCGGCACGACCTCACCGGTCTCCGCCGGGAGCATCAGCCGCCGGATGCCGATCAGTCCGCGGACGACGGCCGTGCCGACCGCTACGACGACGACCACCGCGAGCAGGACTAGCAGCAGCTGCAGGACGGTCTCGATCGTCGGCGCCAGCCAGAGCGGCAGCGGCAGCTGGCGCGGCGGCCCGGTCGGCCGGAACATCTCGAACGGCGTCGCCGGGATCGCGTCGACCTCCTGCACGGCGACGTCCGGCGCCAGGAAGGAGCTCTGCCGCGCGGACAGCGCGGCGAGCACCAGGCCGGCAGTCGCCGCGGTGACACCGACCACGGCGCGGCCGGTCAGCGCGGCGGGACGGTGCATCGGGTCACCTCCTGGGCGGACGCTCGGCGTCGCTGTCGACGTTAGCGGAGCCGCGCGGCCGAAAGTGCACGCAGCCGGGCCAGCTGGCTGTCGTGCGAGGCGATCTCCTCGGCGCATCGCGCGTAGCGCCGTACGCGTTTGGTCCTGCGCGAAATGATCATGTGTGCACGATTCCGTGCCAGGTTGATCAACTGGCCACGTCCAGCGGCGCCACGATCAGGTTGGGCGCCGATCGGACCGCTATAGCGATCCGATCCACGCCCGACCTGATCACGAACGCGAGGGTGGTCGACTGCCGTTGGTGCGCCGTTGCGGTCGGCCGCGGCGGCGGGCGAGAGCTAGTGCGGCGCGCGGGCGGTGAGCATGACGTCCGCGACCCGGGCGGTGCCGGTCGCGACGATGCGCAGCCGGTCGGCGCCGACCGGCGACAGCAGCGTGACCAGCCGGAACTCGTCGTCCGGCGCGACGACGCGCTCGCTGCGGCCGCCGAAGTCGACGGTCACCTCGCCGGAGACGGCCAGTGAGCACTCGACCGGCAGGTGGCCGCCCCACTCCCAGACCCGCTCGTCGCCGGGCTCGAGGCCGTGCTCGCGGTCGTCGTCCAGGTGCGACGTGACTGCGGCGTGCAGGATCTCGACGCCAGCGACCGACGGTAGGGCGTCGCCGCTGCGCGTCCCGACCAGCCGGCCGTTGCAGCGCACGCTGAGCAGCGACCCGTCGTACCGGACGTCCAGCCTGGACGGCGACCGCCGGCTGATGGCAACTCGCAGGCCGTCCACGTTGGCGACGTCACCGCTCACCCACCCGACCAGGTGGAACGCCGCGACGTCCTCGTCGCGGACCGGCCCCGGCGGCAGTGGCTGCGGCGTCTCGGTCGGCGCGGTCAGCCGGCCGTCGCCGCGCGCGATCTGCGGCCGGTCGCCGACCCAGAACAGCCGGTCGGCATGCACCTTGCGGCCGAAGCCGTCCGCCACGAACCCGTGATAGACGGCGTACGGCGTGATGCCGTCCGGCGCCGCCACGACGCAGTGGTGGCCGGTGCCGCGGATGCGGCCCCGACCGTTGAAGATCGGCTGGGTGGACGGCTTGTGCCATGGGCCGGCGACGTCCACGGCGACGGCGAAGGCGACCGAGTAGCCGTCGCCGCCGAAGAACCCGCCGGAGTACATCTGGTAGTAGCGGCCGCGCCGCTTGAGGGTGAACGACCCCTCGTTCCAGAAGCGGAGGCCGTCCTCGTGGCCCTCCCACTCGTCGGTGGGGTAGCTCACGCGGGTCGGCGCGCCGGCCAGCCGGCCGTTAGGGAGCAGGCGGTCGACCACGGTGCCGGACCCGGTCGCGCCACCGGTGTGCCGGGTGTCGTCGTTGCGGACGTTGTAGAAGAGCCACTCGCTGCCGTCGTCGTCGAGGAACGGGTGACCGTCGATCGACCAGTGGTCCAGCAGCGGGGTCGGGTCCCAGACGAACGGGCCGAGCGGCGTACTCGAGCGGGCGACGCCCTGCCGTCGCGCCTCGTCGTCGCCGCCGTTGGCGCCGTGCGCCTTGCCGGCGTTCCACGAGCAGCCACCTCGGGAGGTCGCCGCGACGTACATCTGGAACTCGCCGTCGCGGTAGACGACCTCCGGTGCCCACAGCTCGACCTCGGCCCAGTGCCCAGAGGGTGCGCCGGTCAGCGCTACGCCGGCCGGCTCCCACGACATCAGGTCGGCCGACCTGTAGACGTCGATGCCGTCGGGGCCGGAGTGGTAGAGGAAGTACTCGCCGAGGTACTCGAGGACGAAAGGGTCGCCGTGGTCCGACGTCGGGCCGGCGTCCAGGATCGGGTTGACGAACGCCGCGTCGTCCTCGACCGGAAGGCGCGGCGCAGGAAGCGCGAACTCTGCGGGGAGCGCGGCTTCAGGCGACGGAGTCACGTCGCCTGTATCGGGGCGCGTCGACGAAAGTGAAGCGTCTTTCGGATATACATCGACCAACCAGCCACCAGTCCGCTGCGCAGCCGCGGACCGGCCGCGGCTGCTACCCAACCCCGCGCAGCGGCTGCCCTCCGGCGAGGTGGGGGCCGAGCACGTTGTCGCACATCGTAAGAGCCGACGCGATCGCCATGTGCATGTCCAGATACTTATATGTGCCGAGCCGCCCGCCGAAGATCACGCCGTCCTCCGCGCGGGCCAGCTCGCGGTACTTCTCGAGCCGCTCACGGTCGGGTGCGGCGTTGATCGGGTAGTACGGCTCGTCCCCCGCGCCGGCCGACCGCGAGTACTCCCGCACGATGACCGTCCGGTCGTCCGGGTAGTCCCGCTCGGGGTGGAAGTGCCGGAACTCGTGGATGCGCGTCCACGGCACGTCCTCGTCGGCGTAGTTCATGACCGGCGTCCCCTGGAAGTCGCCGGTCGGCAGGACCTCCTGCTCGAAGTCGAGCGTCCGCCAGGCGAGCGGCCCGTGCACGTAGTCGAAGTAGCGGTCGAGCGGCCCGGTGTAGATCACCGGCACGTCGGCCGGCAGCTGGTCGCGCACCGCGAAGAAGTCGGTGTCCAGCGCGACCTCGATCAGCGGGTGGTCGGCCATCCGGGTCAGCCACGCGGCATAGCCGTCGGTCGGCAGGCCCTCGTAGGTGTCCGAGAAGTAGCGGTTGTCGAACGTGTAGCGCACCGGCAGTCTGGTGATGATGTCGGCGTCCAGCTCCCGGGGGTCGGTCTCCCACTGCTTCTGCGTGTAGCCGCGGACGAACGCCTCGTACAGCGGCCGGCCGATCAGCGAGATCGCCTTCTCCTCCAGGTTGGCCGCCGCGTCGGTCGCCACCTCCTGCGCCTGCTCGCGGACCAGCGCGCGCGCGTCCGCCGGGGACAGGTGCCGGCCGAAGTACGCGCAGATCGTCCCGAGGTTGATCGGCATCGGGTAGACCTGGTCCTTGAAGACGGAGAACACCCGGTGCTGGTAACCGGTGAACGACGTGAACTGGTTGACGTAGTCCCACACCCGCTGGTTGGAGGTGTGGAACAGGTGCGCGCCGTAGCGGTGCACCTCGATGCCGGTCTCCGGGTCGAGCTCCGACCACGCGTTGCCGCCGATGTGGCTGCGCCGCTCGACGACAAGCGCGCGCTTGCCCAGCCCGCGGGCGACCCGGTCGGCGACGGTCAGCCCGTAGAGCCCGGAGCCGACGACGACGACGTCCGGCGGCGCGCTCCCGGTCACCAGCGCAGCACCTGCGCCAGGTCGGACCGGACGACGACTACCGCCGTCACGCCGTCACCTCGCCGCGCACGGTGAGGTCGATGACCGCCGGTCCGGTCGCGTCCTCGACCATGAGCGCCGCCATCGACGAGGCGATGTAGTCCCACTCCTGCCGCTCCTGGATCGGTCGCAGCCGCCGGTCGCGCTCGGCGCGCGAGTGCTCGACGACCTCCTGGCAGGCGGCGGCGAACTCCGCTGCGTCGTCGGCGAAGTGCACGACGCCGCTGTAGTCGGTGACCACGTCTGCCACCCGCGTCGACACGACCGGCAGACCGGCGGCGAGGTACTCGAGCGTCTTCGTCGGGCTGATCGACCTCGTCGCCTCGTTGAGGGCGAACGGCATCAGCGCGACGTCGAAGCCGGCCATCACGCGGGGGAGCTCGCCGTACGCCGTCATGCCGTGGTACTCGAGGTTGGCCGCCTGCGGCAGGTCGCTCTCCTCGATCTTCGCCACCGGGCCGACGATCCGGATCGTCCACTCCGGCAGCGCAGCGGCCAGCGCGGCGACGAGCTCGAGGTCGATCCGCTCGTCGATCACGCCGACGTAGCCGGCGACTTTGCGGTCGTGCTGCTCGCGCAGCGACCTGGACGTCGCGTAGTGCGACGTCTCGACGCCGCTAGGGAACAGGTGGCACCGCGTGGTCCGGTGCTGGGAGACGCCGGCGTGCAGCGAGCGGCCGCCGGTGAAGACGACGTCCGCCTCGGCGAGCAGGCGCCGCTGGCGCAGCTGCAGGCCCTGCGGCGCCTTCAGGAACGACCCGAGGTCGTCCATCACGTCGTACATCAGCCGGCCGGGCGAGAGCTCGAGGGCGATGTCGAGCGCCATCGGCGTGTAGAGCAGGACGTCGGGCTGCCGCGGGCTGCCTGCCTCGGCGAGCAGGTCGGCCACCATCGTGCCGTACTCCTCGGTGTCGTCGGCGTCGAAGCCGAGCGCCTTCGGCTGACCGGGAGGGGTCGGCACGACCAGCCAGACCCGGTGGATCCCGTCGATCTCGTCGTGGCGCAGCTCGGGCGTGGTGACGTCGCCGGCCTCCGGCTCCTCCACGAACCAGGTGCGCGCACCTGCCGCCGCTCGCAGCTTGGCCCACCGGGACACCAGGTGCTGCGGCCGCTGCCAGACCCACTCCCAGCGCAGGTGGGACAGGACGACCAGATCTGGCTGGTGCGGGAGGGCGGACACGTCAGGCTCCTTCACTCGGGCGTCTCTCCGTATCGGCGGGACGAGGCCGGTGGCGGGCGGGTCCTGCCAGGCCCAGTCCAGCCGGTCCGTGACGGCGCGCAGCTGCTCGGACGCATGGCGACAGCCCTCGTCGTGCTGGGTGCTCTCCGAGACGTCGATGCCGTGCTCGGGCAGGTAGGTGCTCTCGAACGAGCCGAGGCACTCCGGGCGCCGGGGCACGCGCTGCGGTGCCTCCGTCGGCGTTTGGTCCGTCGAACAACAGGCACCTCCTCGCGTCGGGGAACGGCCTCCAAATCCGTCCGGGGCGCGGCTGCTGCTCAACCGGCAACGGCTGGTTGCCCCGAAGATCGGATAGCAAAACCTGGCCTACGCGCCACCCCGCGCCCGCGCGAGAACCGTGCACAGCTCGTCGTACGCCGAGAGCTCGGCCTGCAGCGGTGCGATGACGTGCTCGTCGGCGAGCCCGTCGATCCGCTCGTCGAGCCGCCTGCGGGCGAGGCGGCCGCGGCGACGGGCGCCCACCTTGGCCGCCTGGCGGCTGACGACCGCGACCAGCCAGCCGAGCAGCACTCCACCGAGCAGCAGCAGCGTCGGCCACGGGATCTCGCGCACCCTGGGCGTCGGTGGGTCGGGCAGCTGGAAGTAGCTGAGCACGAACAGCACGAGCAGCCACAGCGCACCGACCACGGTGGCCAGCGCGAGCAGCCGCTGGACCTGGTGGACGACCGCCCACCACACCGGCCGGCGCCCCGAGGTCAACCGGGTGCCCGCGACCGCGCGGTCGAGCAGGTCGGGCAGGTCGGCCTCGTGCCGGGCCGCCGCGCGCCGCGCCAGGCCCGGCCACGGGTCGGGCAGCGGGTCGGCCGCCGTACCCGCGACGTCGCGGATGGCGTTGGACACCCGCGCCCGCTGGACGCCGGACGCCTCCGGCAGCGAGGTGCGGGCCGCCTCGTTCGGCGCGCCCGTGCTCAGGTGCAGCCGGCGCAGCGGATCCGGCCGCAGCTTGCGGACCCAGCTGACGAACGGCCAGCCGGTCATGCCGGACGCGTCCTGGCGGTGCTGCCGCTGCACGGCGTCGACCACCACATCAGCGCCGGCCGCGCTGCTGAGCGCGGTGACCAACGACTGGCGGCCGCGCCGGTCGATGTCCCGCGGCCGCGCATCCTCGGCGCACCCGGCGACCAGCCGGCGCGCCTCCCGGTCGACGTCGGCGGACAGCCGGTCGGCCGCCGCCTGGCGGGCCGCGACCCGCTCGGCCAGCACGGCACGCAGCTCGCCGAGCCCTTCGCCGGTGCGGGTCGACGTCGCGATGATCGGGACGCCGGGCAGCCCGTCCGCCGCGAGCAGCCGGCGCAGGTCGGTGAGGCAGGCGTCGCGCGCGGCCGGCGTGAGCAGGTCCACCTGGTTGAGAACGACGACCATGACGGCGGCGTGACCGCTCAGCGGCCGCAGGTAGCGGTCGTGGACGGCCGCGTCGGCGTACTTCTGCGGGTCGAGCACCCACACCAGCAGGTCGACCAGCTCGACCAGCCGGTCGACCTCGATCCGGTGCGCCTGCTGGGTGGAGTCGTGGTCGGGCAGGTCGAGGAGCACCAGCCCGGCCAGCTCCTCGTCGGCCGCCGGGTCGAGCCGGTGCCGCGTCCCGACGCCGAGCCAGTCGAGCAGCTCGTCGGCGCCCTCGCCGCCCCAGACGCAGGCGTGCGCCGTCGACGTGGTCGGCCGCCGTACACCGGTCGTGGAGAGCTCCACGCCGCTCACCGTGTTGAACAGCGACGACTTGCCGCTTCCGGTCGCGCCGGCCAGCGCCGCGACGGTCTGGTCGGCGCCGAGGCCGAGCCGCTCGCCCGCACGACCCGCCACCACCCGCGCCGACTCGACGGCCGCGGGGTCGAGCCGGTCGGTCGCCAGCTCGACGGCGCGGTGCAGCGCGGTCAGCCGGTCCGCGAGGTCGGGCGCGGCCCGCCCCTTCACCCGCCCGATCACCGCTCGGCGCTCGACGGGACGTCGCGGGCCGCCGCCACCGCAGCGAGCGCCGCGCGCAGCTGCGTCGCGGAGTCCGGGTCGGGGGCGGCCGCTGCGACGAGCGCGTCGAACCGCGCCCGCTCGTCGCCGAGCAGCCGCTCGACCCTGGCCAGCAGGTCGGCGCGCGCGCTCGCGGCCAGCGTGCGGACCGCCTGGTCGCCGAACACCGCCTCGAGCACTTTCTGGCTCAGCGCCGACGTACCGCCGGCGACGGCGACCTCGCCGCCGGTCAGCCCGCCGGTGTGCGCGAAGACCGCCACCATCACCGCGAGGCCGGCGGCGTTGACGCTGTAGGACAGGAAGCGCGCCGCGGTCCGCTTGCCGGCGCCCTCCCCGGCCACGAGCTCGAGCACGTGCCCCTGCCAGGCGCGCACCTCGCGGTCGACGGCGGCCGGCAGCTCGCGGGACGCCGTTGCCAGCGCGCGGCCACCCTGCGCCGTGAGCGGGCGGCCCGCGGTCGTCGCGCTCCAGCTCTCGTAGGTCCGCTCCGCGGCCTGGTCGGCGGCGGCGCGCACCAGCGACTCGACGCTCGACTCGAGCGCCGCCTTGAGCTCGGTGCCGGGCCCCGGCCGGCCGGACACCATCGCGCGCAGCCGGTCGCGCAGGCCGCCGATCCGCGTCTCGAGCGCGCGCATCAGCTCGCCGGTGCCGATGAAGTCCTGCCAGCGGGCGAGCACCTCGCCGCGCAGCAGGGAGCCGCTGGACACGCCTTCGTCGATCTCGGCAGCGGCCCTGGTGTACGCGGCCCGCGCGTCGGACTCCAG
>DASQMY010000421.1:0-10249 GCA_035645255.1 Mycobacteriales bacterium | reverse complement strand
TGCGCCGGGTGATGGCCGCGGCGGCCGCGCTGACAGCGTCGTCGCGGCCCAGCTCGAGCTCGCGCATCGACGCGACGAGCGCGATCGCGACGTCGTGCAGCCGGACGGTGAGGTGCTGCAGCAGCTCGGCGGACGCCGGGTCGGCCCACTGCAGATCCTCCAGGAGTACGACGATCGGTGCGTCCCGCGCGGCGGCCAG
Organism: Mycobacteriales bacterium; assembly: GCA_035645255.1. Classification (GTDB taxonomy): domain Bacteria; phylum Actinomycetota; class Actinomycetes; order BP-191; family BP-191; genus DASQMY01. The sequence goes on along the minus strand of DASQMY010000421.1, from coordinate 10,050 downwards.
CAGGGCGTCGGTCACCGCCTCGAACAGCCGGAACCTGCGCACGTCGGTCGGCGCCTCCTCAGCCCCCTGGCGCGGGTCGAGGAGGTCGGCGAGCTCGGCGGGCACCTTGAGGGAGGCGTCGCCGGCGGCCAGCGACCGCAGCACCTCGAGCCACGGCCAGTACGCCGGCGCTGCGTCGCTGTCCGCGCAGCGACCCCAGACGACGCGCGCGCCCTCGCGCGCCGCGAGCGCGGCCACCTCGTCCAGCATGCGGGTCTTGCCGATCCCCGGCTCGCCCTCGAGGACGCCGAAGCGCACGTTGCCGGCGGCGCTCTCGTGCAGCAGCCCGCGCAGCACGGCCAGCTCACCGTCCCGCCCGACGGTGGGGTCCGCCGTACGCTGCCGCGGGATGTGGACGGCGAGCCGGCGGGCCGGCTGCAGGTCGGCGTCCTGGCGCAGCATCCGGGTCTCGAGCTCCTGCAGCGGCGGGCTGGCGTCGAGGCCGAGCTCGTCGCGCAACAGCCGCCGGGTCGCGGCGAGCACCTCCAGCGCCTCGGCCTGCCGACCTCCTCGGTAGAGGGCCAGGGCGTGCTGCGCGCGGAGCCGTTCGCGCAGCGGGTGGGCCTCGGTGAGCTGGACCAGCGTGCCGAGCAGCTCGGGTCCGGCGCCGAGGGCCAGCTCCGCGTCCAGCCGGTCCTCGACCGCGTCGACCCGTCGCTCGTCGAGCCGCACCGCCGTCGGGCGGGCGAAGTCGCGCTCCGCGAACTCGCCCAGCGCCGGACCGCGCCACAGCGCCTCGGCGTCGCGCAGGCGGGTCAGGGCGGCGGCGGGATCGTCCCGGAGCAGGTCACGGCCGTCGCCGGCGAGGCGGAGGAACCGCCAGGCGTCCACCTGGTCGAGGTCGACATCGAGGCGGTAGCCCACCGCGTCGAGGCGGATGGGGACGCTCTCGCCGTTCGCCTCGAGCGCCCGGCGCAGCCGGGACAGCGTGCTGTGCAGGGTAGCGGTCGCCGACGGCGGCGGCTCGTCGTCCCACATGGCGTCGATCAGCGCGTCGGCCGACACCGGCTGACCCTCGGCGACCAGCAGCGCGGCGAGCAGGCTCCGCGGGAGCGTACCGCCGAGCGGCACGTCCGCTCCGTCGGACGTGCGTGCGACGAGTCCGCCAAGGACACCGAAGAACACCGCACAATCGTGGCACGGTGGTTGCCGGCCCGCGGCCGGGTTCGGCAAAAAGCGCCAGGCCGCGGACCGGCTCGTGGCTCAGCCGACCGGCACCGGCATCGGCGCCGCCTCGGCGGCGTACAGCGGGGCGGCCAGCTTGGCGTAGCGGCCACGCCAGCTCAACCGGTAGAGCGTGCGCAGGATGGGGCCGCCCTCGGCCAGCAGCTCGGTGCGATGCGATTCGTCGGCCGCGGCCATCACCCACGGCGCGATGAACGACATGAACCGGAACGACACGCCCTTCTTGAAGTACTCCTCATCGATGGCCTGCCACTCCGCCGGGCTGTAGAGCCGCGAGATCTCCGGGAAGATCAGCGCCTCCTCGGCGTCCAGGTGCTCCCCGAGGTGGTGGCGCAGCTGCTTGGCGACATGCGTGATGTCCGACTTGGTCCGCTCTGCACCGGTCTGCCGCAGGTCGGCAAGGCCCGCCTTCATCGCGGTGAGCAGAGCGTCCAGCACGACGTGCTGGTCCTCGAGCTGGCCGAGGCCGTCCTCGAGCTTGGCGGAGCGGCGCGCGAGGTCGGGGAAGACGCCCTCGTCCTCACCGGTGTGGTGGTGGTGGATGACGGCGAGGTAGCCGTCGTACCAGCGCGCGACGGTCGCGAGCGACTGGTCGTCGCGCGGGGTGCCGCTGACGAAGTCGACCAGCCGCTGGCTGTCCTGCCGCATCGCCCGGTGTACCAGGGCGTAGACGCGCAGGTCGATGGTCTTGTCCATGGTGCTGACTCCTCCTGATGAGCTTGTCGGTAGGAGGAGCGTGCGCGGGCGCACTTGCAGCCGGCTTGCGGCCCGCTTGTACTCGGTGCAGGTGCGCCGGCTGCGTGGGGGCTAGGCCTCGGACCGCTGCTCGGTCAGCCGCCGTGGCAGGAATACCGCCCCTGTCCCGCGGCGGGCCGCGACGTCGTCCGGGTTGGACATCCGGCAGCGCTGCAGCGACAGGCAGCCGCACCCGATGCACGAGTCGAGGCCGTCGCGGAGCGCCTCCAGTGCGGCGATCTCCTCGTCGAGCCGGACGCGCCACTGCCGGGACAGCCGGGTCCAGTCCGCACGGGTCGGCGTACGGCCGTCCGGGAGCGAGTCGAGCGCGGCACGGACCTCGTCCAGCGTCAGACCGATGTTGCGGCCGGCGCGGACGAATGCCAGCCGGCGGAGCGCGCTGCGCTCGAACCGGCGCTGGCCGCCCGACGTGCGCGTCGCGTGCAGCAGCCCGGTCCGCTCGTAGAAGCGGACGGCCGACGTAGCGAAGCCGCTGCGGGCAGCGACCTCGCCGACCGTGAGCAGCTCTTCGACCGACATCGCGAATCATCCTTGACTTGAAGTTGACTTCAACTTCTACGGTACAGCCCGACCAACGATCAGGGAAGGGCTCACATGCCAACCGCACTCATCACCGGCGCTTCACGGGGACTCGGCGCCGTCATCACCGAGGCGCTCGCCGACCGCGGCTGGGACGTGCTCGTCACGGCACGCGACAGCGCGGCGCTGCGCGAATTCACCGACACCTCAGCGCGCCCGGCGCGGATCACCGCAGTCGCCGGGGACGTCGGTGACGAAGCGCACCGCCGCAGGCTGGTCGAGCACGCTGCCCGGCTCGGCGGGCTCGACCTGGTCGTCAACAACGCCAGCGACCTCGGCGCCACCCCGTTGCCGAAGCTCGTCGACTACCCGCTCGACCGCCTCACCGCCGTACTGCACACCAACGTCGTCGCGCCGCTCGCACTCGTGCAGGCGGTGCTCCCGCAGCTCCGCGACGGCGCGGTCGTCGTCAACGTCAGCTCGGACGCCGGCGTGGAGGCGTACGAAGGCTGGGGCGGCTACGGCGCGAGCAAGGCCGCGCTCGACCAGGTCTCCGCGGTGCTCGCCGTCGAGCAGCCGGCGCTGCGGGTCTACGCGTTCGACCCGGGCGACATGCGGACGCAGATGCACCAGGACGCCTACCCCGGCGAGGACATCTCCGACCGGCCCGAGCCGCACAGCGTCGTACCCGCGCTCCTCGCGCTGGTCGACAGCCGGCCTCCGTCAGGGCGGTACACCGCGGCTGCGCTGCTCGCGACGGCAGGGAGCGCGTCATGACCCCGGTGCTGCCACGCGCCGGGACGGCGTTCAGCCTGCCGGACGAGCTGTCGGCGACCGAGCCGCCGGAGCGGCGGGGCGTCTGCCGCTCCTGCGTCCGGCTGCTCGTGGCGCAGCCGGACGGTGTGACGCACGCGACGTTCGGTCAGCTGCCGCAGTTCCTGGCGGCCGGCGACCTCCTCGTCGTCAACACCTCGGGCACACTGGCCGCCGCCGTCGACGGCGAACGCGCGGACGGCACCAGCGTGCCGGTCCACCTGTCGACCGAGCTCGACGACGGCACCTGGGTCGTCGAGCTGCGCGCGCCGGGCGGCCACGGGCCGCTGCGGGACGCCACCCGCGGCGAGGTCGTCGAGCTGCCCGACGGCATCGCGCTCACGCTGCTCGCCGCGCACCCCGACCCGCGGTTGGAGACCGGCAGCCGGCTCTGGCGCGCCGCGTTCACGCTCGAGGTCCCCGTGCGCGCGTACCTGCGCCGGCACGGGCGGCCGATCACCTACAGCTACCTGCGCGACCGGTTGCCGGTCGACTACTACCAGACCGTCTTCGCCAGGCAGCACGGCAGCGCCGAGATGCCGAGTGCCGGACGGCCGTTCACGCAGGATCTGGTGACCGACCTGGTGACGAGCGGCGTGCTGATCGCGCCGGTCGTGCTGCACACCGGTGTGTCATCGCTCGAGGTCGGTGAGCCGCCGCAGCCCGAGCGCTTCGCCGTCCCCGAGCACACCGCCCGGCTGGTCCGCGAGACCAGAGCGGCCGGTGGCCGCATCGTCGCGGTCGGAACGACGGTCACCCGCGCGCTGGAGAGCGCCGTGGGGGCGGACGGGCGGATCCGGGCCGGCGCGGGCTGGACGGACCTGGTGCTGGGACCACAGCGCCCGGCGCACGTGGTGAACGGGCTCATCACCGGCTGGCACGCGCCGGAGGCGTCGCACCTGCTGCTGCTGGAGGCGGTCGCCGGCCGCGAGCTCGTGCAGCACGCATACGACGCCGCACTCGCCGAGCGCTACCTGTGGCACGAGTTCGGCGACAGCGCCCTGCTGCTGCCGGCCAGGCGCCGAGCGACCGTCCGTCGTACCGCATAGTGGAAACCCGCTTCAGGACCACCCCGCCGGTCTGCGATTTTTGAGCGACGGAGTCGAGTCACGGGAGGCGCGCGGGTGAGCAGGCGGGGCTGGGCGCTGTTCCTCTCGATGGGCGTCATCTGGGGCGTGCCCTACCTGCTGATCAAGATCGCGGTCGAGGAGCTCGAGCCGAGCACCATGGTGCTCGCCCGAACTGCGCTGGCCAGCCTGCTGCTGCTCCCGCTGGCGGTGACTCGCGGCGCCCTGCGTGACGTCGTCCGCGCGTGGCGGCCGGTGACGGCGTTCGCCGTAGTCGAGATCATGGTCCCGTGGGTGCTGCTGGGGGTGGCCGAGCAGCGGCTGCCCAGCTCGCTGACCGGTCTGCTCGTCGCGGCCGTCCCGCTGGTCGGCGCCGCACTCGCGATCGCCACCCGCAGCGACGACCGGCTGGACGGCCGGCGAGTCGTCGGGCTGCTCACCGGGTTCGCCGGCGTAGCGACGCTCGTCGGGTTCGAGGTCGGTGGCGGCGATCCCAGATCCGTGGCGGCTGTCGCCGTGGTCGCGGTCTGCTACGCCGCCGGCCCGCTGATCCTCGCCCGCTGGCTCTCGCACCTCCCGGCGGTCGGCGTCATCACCGTGTCGATGCTGCTCACGACCGTCGCCTACCTCCCGATCGGCGTCGCGCAGGCGCCGTCGGACTGGCCCAGCGCGGACGTCGTGCTCGCCGTCGTCGGGCTCGCGGTGATCTGCACCGCGGTCGCGTTCGTCGTGTTCTTCGCGCTCATCGCCGAGGTCGGCCCGGCCCGCTCGACGGTCATCACCTACCTCAACCCGGCCGTCGCCGTACTCCTCGGGGTGACGGTGCTCGACGAGAGGTTCACCGCCGCCACGGCGGCCGGCTTCGTGCTGATCCTCGCCGGATCAGTGCTGGCGACCCGGAGCGCAGCGCCCGCCGCCGTCTCGCCGCCGCAGGCGGAGGCGGACGCCTGCCTGACCGAGGCCTGACGCCCCGGCTGCAGCCGGGACCGGGACGCCGACCCGGATGACCGGTTTGCGCATCCCCGATACGCACCTGCGGGAGTGCGTCACACAACGACGGTCACCCGGGTGCGACCGGCGACCCGGACCGAAGGTGTGACTGCGCGCGGCCGCACGCAGCACGCCGGCCGCGGGCGTTGCTAGCAGCAGCGCGGCGGCACCATGAGCACGAGCTCACCGCTACCTGCCGCGCCGGCCGCGAGTCCCCCACCGCCGAAGGCCAGCGCCAGCGCGATACCGAGCACAGCCACACACTTCTTGGCCATTATGACTCCTCTAGTCAGAAAAGTTGACACACTTGTCACGATAGGCCCTAAGTAGAGACGGCGCGCGGGTTCACGCAGAAGTGGCGGAGCCGCCCGGACGAGGGAGACCCACGTGGCGACCACGCGTGACACCGGCCAAGGCGGCAACGAACTGCCCCGCAGGCTGCGCGAGCGGCGCCGCGAGCTTGGTTTGTCACAGACCGAGCTGGCCGGCGACTCGCTGTCGCCGAGCTACGTCTCGCTGCTGGAGGCGGGCAAGCGCAAGCCCACGCCTGCCGTGCTCCACGTCCTCGCCGAGCGGCTCGGCTGCACGACGGCGTTCCTGCTGCACGGGGACGTGCACCGCGACATCGAGGACGCGCGCCTGGCCGTGACCTACGCGGAGCTCGCGCTGCGCAACGGCGAGGCCGGCGACGCGCTCGACCAGCTCGAGCGCGTCCTGGCCGCCGGCCTGCCGACGGGGATCGACGTGCACCGGCGCGCGCACCGGCTCAGGGCCAACGCGCTGGAGGGTCTGGGCCGGCTGGAGGAGGCCGTCACCGAGCTGGAGTCACTCGCGACCCGGGCGGAGGCGGTGCAGGACTGGACCGAGCTGCTCCGGCTGACGATCGACCTCGTCCGCTGCTACCAGGAGGCCGGTGACGTCGAGCACGCGCTGGAGGTCGGCCGCCGGGCGCTCGCCCGCGTCGACCGGCTCGGGCTGACCGGCTCCGACGTGCACGCCGAGCTCGTGTCGACCGTCATCGGCGGCTACTACGTCCGCGGCGACGTCACCCACGCCGGTCAGCTGGCGCGCCGGGCGATCGCCGACGTCGAGGCGCGTGGGTCGGCGCGAGCCCGCGCGGCGACGTACTGGAACACCAGCCTGGTGGCCGAGGCCGCAAGCAACGTGACCGACGCGCTCGTCCTCGCGGAGAAGGCGCTCGCGCTGTACGCCGAGGGCGACGACGACCGCGCGATCGCCCGGCTGCGCGTCGCCTACGGGTGGCTGCTGCTGCGCACGACGCCGCCGCAGCCGACCGAGGCGCGGGACATGCTTCTCGCCGCGCACGACGCGCTGCGCGACGTGGGCAGCGCCGTCGACCTCGCCTACTGCGAGACCGAGCTGGGTCGGTGCTGGCAGCTGCTGGGGCGCCCCACCACCGCGCTCGAGTACGCCGACCAGGCGGCGGACCGGCTCGGACCGGCACCGCGGCTGGAGACGGCCTACGCGAGCCTGGTGCGGGCCGCGGCGCTGCTCGGCCTGAACCGCCGCGACGAGGCTGTCGCCGCCTACCGCTCCGCGGCCGGCATGCTCGGGACGCTGGAGCTGTCCCGGCTCGCGGCCGGCGCGTGGCGCGAGCTCGCGGACGCGTTCGCCCGGCTCGGGCTGCACGCGGACGCCGGGATGGCCTACCAGCAGGCGCTGGCCGAAGCCGGCGTCCCCGCCGCGCCCGACATGTTGCCGGGCGAGGTTGCCGCACCGGCGACCGGCCCGCGCCGGCGCAACCGGGCCGACCAACCGTGATGAGGCACCGGAAGCAGTCGACACACCGTGCGGCCGTCACGCCGGGGAGCGCCGTGCGGCTCGCCAGGCCGCACCCGGTGGCCGGCGGCATCGAGCTGGCGGCCGGGTCGACCGGGCGCGTCGTCGAGAGCTACGACTCGGACCTGGGTACCCGCTATGTGCTGCACTTCGGCGACATCGAGACCGTGGTCTTCGCGCACGAGATCTACCCGGCCGACGACACGGAGGACCCGCCGGGTGACCGGACCGACCTCTGGTAGCAGGCGGTGCGGCCCAGCATCGTCAGCAGGCGGTGGTGCAGCGCGGCTCGACCCCGACCTCGGCCCGCAGCGACCTCACGGCCGCGACCGGTGAGGCGTTGCCGCCTGCCTGCCAGGACTTGAGGTAGGAGTAGGTCGGCACCATGCCGCGCCGTACCCACCAGATGCCCCGGCGGGTCGGCCAGGAGACTCCGAAGTGCAGGTGCGCCGGTGTCGAGCGCGCCGACCCGCTCGTTCCGACCCGGCCGATGAGCTGCCCGGCGGTGACGTGGTCGCCTGGCGAGATGCCCGGCGCGATCGAGGCGAGGTGCGACGCGTAGTAGCGGACGCCGTCGTAGCCGACGATCGACACGAACAGGCCGCCGCGGTCCTTGCCGTAGTTGGTCGTCGGCGACCAACGGTCGACGTACTCGACCTCGTCGACGCGCCCGGCCGCCGCGGCGAGGACCCGGCAGCCCTTGTCCGCGAAGACGTCCGTGGCGGGGTAGTCGTGATGGGCCGACTGGTACCACGTCCGGCAGCCGGACACCGGGAAGAACCGCTTGAACCAGCGGGAGACGACCGCGCGGCGCGCGTCGTACACGATCGCCAGGTCGCGGCCGGTGTTGTCCCAGATCGGGCTGGTGCGGCCGAGGTAGACGTGCTCGGCGCGCGTCGTCCCTGAGCCGGTGTGCACGTAGACCGTCGCGCCCGCCGCCAGGTGGTAGGCGGGCAGCGGGAAGACCTGCGCGGCGTCGGCGTACACCCGCCAGCCGGAGAGGTTGATCGCGACCGTGCCGGTGTTCTTGAGCGTGAGGTACTCGCCGTTGAGGTTGGTCGCGTCGTCTCCGGTCGCGTTGTAGCGCACCGACGTGATCCTCGCGCGGTAGCGGACGAGCCGCCGCTCGGCCGAGGTGACGGCGAGCAGTCCGGTGGTCGCCGGCTTGCGCACGCGGTAGCGGAAACGACCGGTCGTCGCCGGCTTGACGCTGAACGCGTAGCCGCTCGAGCCGCTCAGCAGCGTCGAGGTGACGTTGCCCCACGTGCCGCCGGCGTAGCGCTGCAGGTAGACGCGCTCGCCGGGCCGCGCGGGCGACAGCGTGCCGGCCACCCGGCTCGTCGTGCCGACTCGCGCTGTGGCCGCGGTGGCCGAGATGGACAGCTGCCCGGCGACGGCGGTGGTGCTCGCCGTCGGCTCAGCGGTGTCCGGCTGGACGAGTGGCTCGACCGCGCTCGATCCGATGGCCGGCACGGTGGCCGGCGAGATCACGACCGCGAGGCCGAGAGCCACCCGGGTGACGGTGGCGAGGAGTCCACGTGATTCGCGCATGCGAGCAAGGATCGCGGCCGTCGCGGCCACCGGTCAGGGGGTTGACCGCATCGTTACCTTCGGTTTTCCGCCGCCGCCGGGCAGTCGTCCACCGGCCAGCTGACACCGAGCTTGTCCGCAAGACAGATCGCGTTGTACGGCGCGTGCACTTTCACGTCGTTGTCGAAGTAGACGAACACGTCGCGCCCCCCGGCCGACCACCGGCGCACCCTGTCGGCCCACCGGTCGAGCGCCTCGTCGGAGTAGCCGCTGACGTAGAGCTCCTCGGCGCCGTGCAGCCGGGCGTAGGCGAACGTCGACGTCTGGTCCTCCATGAAGGGCCACTTGCCCGCCGTGTCCGCGGTCACCAGCGCGACGTCGTGCGCGCGCAGCAGGTCGACGAACTCACGGCACTCGTACGACGGATGGCGCACCTCGAGCGCATAGCGGATGGGCCGATCCGCGTCCGTCGCCAGCCACGTCCGGTCGCGCATCCGGTCCTCGTGCGCCGCTGCCAGCGCGACCGCGGCGGTGGTCGTGCGGGGCAGCTGCTCGAAGAACGCCGCCAGCCGGGCGGCGTCGAAGCGCAGCATGGGCGGCAGCTGCCACAGCACCGGGCCGAGCTTCGGTCCCAGCGCGAGCACGCCGGAGGCGAAGAAGTTGGCGAGCGCGCCCTCGACGCCGGCGAGCTTCTTCATGTGCGAGATGAACCGGCCGCCCTTCACCGCGAACACGAAGCCCTCCGGCGTCCGCTCCGCCCAGCCGCGGTAGCTGGTCGGCCGCTGCAGCGAGTAGAACGAGCCGTTGATCTCTATCGAGTTCAGCCGGCCGGCGGCGTACTCCAGCTCTCGCTTGTGGGCCAGCCCGGCCGGGTAGAACGAGCCGCGCCAGGGCGCGTAGGTCCAGCCGGAGATCCCGATGTACAGCACGCCGGCGACCTGCCCCGTTTGGCGCGGATGGAATCCGGACGCGAGGTAGCCTGCGGCACGTGACGACAGCACCTGACTGGGTTGGTCGGTTCTACGACCGGAAGAGCCTGGCCGCCGGCCCGTCAGGGGTCCTCGACCATCATCGCGAGCGGGCCGCGTCCATCAGCCGGTTCGGCGGCGTCGCGCGTGGACGGGTGCTGGAGCTGGGCGCAGGAGCGGGCGGGTCGGCTGTCGCCTCCGCCGAGCTCGGCTACGACGTCGTCGCCGTCGAGCTGAGCACGGTCCGCGCCGGGTTCGCGCGCGAACTGGTCACCGAGACGGGAGTGGGTGTCTCTGTCGTCGAGGACGACTTCATGGCGGCCGTGATCCGCGGCCGGTTCGACGCGGTGACCTGCTGGAACGGCTTCGGTGTCGGCTCCGAC
>DASQMY010000420.1:0-5328 GCA_035645255.1 Mycobacteriales bacterium | reverse complement strand
CCGGCCTCCCCGTCGCCGGCGCGGTGTACGACGTGCGCACCGGCCGGCTCGACGTCGTCGTCCCCGCCGGGTAGCCACTCCACCGCGCGGGGCGCACCCGACAGGCGCGCCCCGCCCCTGCCACCCAGCCACCCTGCTTCTGCCACCCTGCCACCAACGAGCTGAAGATGGACCCTCCATCTTCCGGTTCAGGCAGTAGTTGGAGCGTCCATCTTCGCCCGGTCGTGGCAGCGGGGCGGGTGCCGCGGGCGGCGGGGGTGTGTGGCAGGGGGCCGGCGGGGCGCGCAGGCCGGCGTGCCGGGGTGAGCCGGCCGGGGCGGAGACCAGTCGGGTACGCCGGGCGCGGCGGGTTAGGGTCGGCCGGTGCAGGAGATCACCACGAGCGCGGAGCTGCGCGCCGCCGGCAAGGACGACCCGCTGCTGGTGCACCTGCTGCCGCACCTGACCCCCGGGCGTCCGGCGTACGCGATGGACCGAGCGGTGCTGCTCGCCTACGACTACTGGGACGACCTCGGCTGGCTGGTCATCGGACCGGCAAGCGCCGGCGCGCGACTCGTCGGCGAGGCGGCCGGGCTGCTGAATGACGGCAAGCACCTCTCGGTCCCGGAGGAGTCGGTGGACCAGCTGCCGGCCGGCTGGTGGCAACCGCACACCCCGTGGCGCTTCCGGTGGTCCGACCGGCGGCCACCGGCGCCCACGGTCGATGCGCACTGGCTCGCCGAGTCCGAGTGGCCGGACGTCGACGAGCTGCTCGACGACAGCTTCGCCGAAGCGTCGGTGCGCCCGGGGAACCGGCACGCCCGCCGGTGGGCGGGGATCCGCGGCGCCGACGGCCGGCTGGTCGCCTGCGCCGCCGACTGCACCGAGTCGGAGATCGGGTTCATGGCGAGCATCGGGAGCCGGTTGACGGCTCGCCGTACCGGCGTGGGACTGGCGATCACGACCTGGCTCACCCACCGGCTGCTCGACGACTACGGCGTCGCGGCGCTCTGGCAGTACAGCAGCAACACCGTCGCCACCGCGCTCTACGACCGGCTCGGGTTCACCGACGACCACCGGTACGTCGACGGTACGTTCCGCGCCTAGGGCGTCAGCCGCCGGGTCCCGTCGAGCTCGACCGCCAGCCGTAGCAACGACTGGATCCGCGCGATCTCGGTCGCCGTGAAGCCCACGACCTGCCGGGCGATGAGCACGACCCGAGGAGAGTCGCCGGCACCGGCCGGGATGACGAGCAGCCACGGCTCCGGCCCGTGCTCGCGCGTCGGCGACAGGGCGGTCCACTCCCGGGACATGTACGGCGCGCCGCTCTCGACCGCGCGCCGCGCGAGCGCACTGAGCGCGGCCGCCTCGGCGCCCATGACCCACGCACCGTCGGCGCCGACCAGCTCGACGAGCGCCGCCTCCAGCACCCGGTCGGTGGCGGCGTGCGGCTGCACCAGGCGGCGGGCCAGCTCGAGGCACCGGGGCTGCGCGTCGGCGAGGTCGTGCGGGTCGGCGGGCGCGAGCGTGACGAGGTCCGCACCGATCCGGCGGATGTCCGCGTCGAGCGCCTCGACGCGCACGTCGTCGCCCAGCTCGACACGCAGCTCGTCCGCGACCGTCTGACCGTCCACCGCTTGGACGTCGATCCCGACGATGTTGCCGCCGTGCGCCGCGACGACCGTCGTCAGGGCGGCCAGCCGACCAGGCCGGTCGGCGAGCTCGACGCGCAGGTTCCACAGCGCCATGGCGTCCACGCCTTCTTAGGATCGGACGAATGCTGCCATCGTCGCGTTACGCGGACACGACCGGACTGTGTCAGAGCTGTTGATCAGGGAAGGCGCGGAGCCAGCCCGGTCCGTCGCCGACGGCTTCCGGTCTATCGTGTCGCTCAGCCTGAGGATCTCGTCGACGACGCGGGCGAGCGGAGCGGAGGCGTCGATCACCGTGCCGATGCTCGGAATGTCCTGCCTCGTTGCGGCAGTCGCGCAATGAACGCCCGCTCGGCCGGCTTTCCGCCGAACTCGTCTGCCGGGCGCGCCTCGAGCCACCGGTTCAACGTGGCCAGGTCGACGTCGAGGACGAAGACGCCGTCGAACAGGTCGATGAACTTCGCGAAGTTCCGCTCACCGCCGCAGAAGAAGGTGATCGCCCCATCCCGGTTGGCGACCAGGTCCTGCATCCTGTCGACCTGCCAGATGTGGTGGTCGTGCCTCGACGTATCCGTCCTCTCACCGGTCTCCGGGTCCCCTCGATAGGCCAGCTCCCGATCAGCATGAATCCCTTGGTAACCGCGCCGCTGCAACTCCTCGCAGACCGAGGCCTTGCCGATGCCGGAGACGCCTTCGCTGAGGTAGTTCCGGACGCCCTCCCGGGTCAGTCGCCGACGGCGCCGTCGATGCGCTCGCGGAGGAAGTCCGCGTGGCCGTTGTGCCGCGCGTACTCCTCGATCATGTGGACCATGATCCAGCGCACCGAGACGTCCTGCTCCCGGCGCTGCCGCTTCGCAACCGCGTCGAGCGAGTCGACCGCCGCGAGGTTGGCGCGAGCGGCCGCGCACTCCGCCCGCCACGTCGCCAGGTCGTCCTCGGCACGGGCCGGGTCGACGGCGTTGAAGTCGCCGTCCGGGTCGCCGCCCTCGTCGTCCGAGCAGTAGAGCAGCGGCGCGTCCTCGTCGGCGAGGCAGCGGCGGAACCAGCCGCGCTCGACCTCGGCCATGTGGCGGACCAGACCGAGCAGCGACATCGACGACGGCGGGACCGACCGCTCGGCGAGCTGCTCCGGCGTCAGGCCGTCGCACTTCCACTCCAGCGTCCAGCGGTGGAACTCCAGCCAGTTGTCGAGCATCTCCCGCTCGTCGGCCGCGACGAATGGCGTGCGGGGCCGCTCGGCGATCATGTCAGCTCCTGCTCTGGTCGGGTCGGGTCTCGCCGGCCGGCCTGTTCGGTACGACGGCCGGCTGGTCGGCGACGGGCGTCGCGTCGACGCCCGCCTCCTTGCGCTGGGGCGCGGTGATCGGCGTCGGCGCGCCGGTCAGCGGGTCGCCGCCGGACGACGTCTTGGGGAACGCGATCACCTCGCGGATCGAGTCGGCGCCGGCGAGCAGCGCGCACATCCGGTCGAGGCCGAAGGCGATGCCGCCGTGCGGCGGCGGCCCGTACTGGAACGCCTCGAGCAGGAAGCCGAACTTGTCGTTGGCCTCGTCCTCGGTGAGCCCGATCGTCTTGAAGACCCGCTGCTGCATCTCGCTGCGGTGGATACGGATCGAGCCGCCGCCGATCTCGTTGCCGTTGAGCACCACGTCGTAGGCGCGGGCCAGCGCGTGCTCCGGGTCGCCGTCGAAGCCGTCCGCCCAGTCCGGCGAGGGTGCGGTGAACGGGTGATGTACGGCGGTCCAGCCGCCGTCGTCGGTCGGCTCGAACATCGGCGCATCGGTGACCCACAGGAAGCGCCACTCGTCCTCGCGGACCAGGCCGGCCCGGCGGCCGATCTCCAGCCGGGCCGCACCGAGCAGGTCCTGCGACGACCGCCGGTCGCCGGCCGCGAAGAACACCGCGTCGCCGGCGACCGCGCCCGCCGCGTCCAGGGCAGCGCGGATCTCCGCCTCCGACAGGTTCTTGGCGACCGGGCCGCGCACCTCGCCGTCCTCGGCTACCAGCAGGTAGGCCAGCCCCTTGGCGCCGCGGCCGCGCGCCCACTCCTGCCACCCGTCGAGCTCCTTGCGGGTCAGCGCCGCGCCGCCGGGGTAGGCGACCGCGCCGACGTACGGCGCCTGGAAGACGCGGAACTCGGTCGACGCGAAGACCTCGGTCAGCTCGACCAGCTCCTGCTCGAAGCGCAGGTCCGGCTTGTCGCTGCCGTAGCGGCGCATCGACTCGGCGTAGGTCAGCCGCGGGAACGGCGTCTCGATCTCGACGCCGAGGACGTCCCGCCAGACCCGGCCCAGCAGCTCCTCGGTCAGCGCGTAGATGTCCTCCTCGTCCGGGAAGCTGAGCTCGACGTCGAGCTGGGTGAACTCCGGCTGCCGGTCGGAGCGCAGGTCCTCGTCCCGGAAGCAGCGGGCGATCTGGTAGTAGCGCTCGAACCCGGCGACCATCAGCAGCTGCTTGAACAGCTGCGGCGATTGCGGCAGCGCGTACCAGGTGCCCGGCTGCAGCCGGCACGGCACCAGGAAGTCGCGCGCTCCCTCCGGCGTGGAGCGGGTGAGGTAGGGCGTCTCGATGTCGAGGAAGCCGTGCTCGTCCATCACCTGCCGGATCACCCGGGTGGTGTGCGCGCGCTGGCGCAGCGCCCGCGCCGGCTCGCCGCGGCGCAGGTCGAGGTAGCGGTAGCGCAGCCGGGTCTGCTCGTCGACGTCCTGCCTCGTGTCGATCTGGAACGGCAGCGGCGCGGCGACGGACAGCACCTCCACGCCGTCGGCGGTGACCTCGACCTCGCCAGTCGGGAGATCCGGGTTGGCGTTGCCCTCGGGCCGCACGCCGACCGAGCCGGTCACCTTGACGCAGTACTCCGCGCGCAGCTCGTGCGCCGCGTCGGCGACCTCGCCCTCGCGGAAGACCACCTGGACGACGCCCGCACCGTCGCGCAGGTCGATGAAGACCACGCCGCCGTGGTCGCGGCGGTTGGCGACCCAGCCCGTCAGCACGACGGCGGTCCCGTCGTGCTCGCGACGGAGCGCGCCGGCCTGGTGGGTGCGGATCACTGCAGTCTCTCCTCGAGTGTTCGGACGACGTCGGCGATCGGTACGGCGGTCTGCTCGCCGGTCGTCAGGTCCTTGACCTGGGCGTGCCCCGACTCCAGGTCGCGCTCGCCCAGAACGACGGCGAACGCCGCGCCCGAGCGGTCGGCGCCCTTCATCGCGCCCTTCAGCCCCTTGCCGCCGAAGGCGAGGTCGGCGGCGATCCCGCGCCGGCGCAGCGCGACGATCACCCGGTAGAGCTCGCGCTGCGCGGTCTCGCCGAGCGGCACGCCGTACACCGACACCCGCCGCGGTACGGCGACGCGCACGCCTTCCGCCTCCAGCGCGAGCAGCGTCCGGTCGACGCCGAGGCCGAAGCCGATCCCCGGCAGCGGCGGGCCGCCGATCGTCTCCGACAGGCCGTCGTAGCGACCACCACCGCCGATCGCGGACTGCGCGCCTAGGCCGCCATGGACGAACTCGAACGTCGTACGGGTGTAGTAGTCGAGGCCGCGGACCAGCCGCGGCGCGTCGGTCCAGGTCACACCGGCGTCGGAGAGCAGCAGCCGCACCGAGTCGTGGTGCGCCTTGCAGTCGGCGCACAGGTGGTCGACCAGCAGCGGCGCGCCGAACACCTTGGCCTGCACCTCCGGCCGCTTGTCGTCGAGCAC
>DASQMY010000419.1:0-6707 GCA_035645255.1 Mycobacteriales bacterium | reverse complement strand
GACCATTCGGACGCGGGTGCTGCCCGAGGTGCTGTCGGGGACGCTGACGTGCCGCATTCAGGTCTACGGGTACATCGCACTAGCCACCCGGCAGGCGGAGTCGATAGCGGTCATCACGGGGACTGCTGCGGCCAGCCCGGTCTTCAGCTAGACCGCCTAGACCCGGACGCGGGCGGCTGGCGCGTAGGCGTCGTCCCTCTTCCGCGGCGCCGCATCCCGAGGGGGAGCGCGCCGCCGCCCGCGCCCGCACCGCCATACCGAACGGCCGCGGTCGACCAGGCGGCGTTCGACGTCGACGAGTGAATTTCCGGACTAGATCCGCATGTTCGGGGTCGGCGACACGCTCCGAGAACCACCCGTTATGGCCATGGTATTGGCCGATCGGCGGTCCTACATTTCGCGTCAAATCCCCGATGCGTTGGACGGTACGCGTGTCCGGCTACGAACTCCCCAACGAGCCCACCCAGCCGAGCGTGGAAGGTGCTCGCACGCGGCCCGCGCGCCCAGCACAGCACGTCCGGACCGGCCGTCCTTCCACCCGAAGGCGATCAGCCCTGCTGTCGGCGGTCCTCGTGGTGCTGGGTCTGCTCGTCGCACCCGGTCCACATGCCATGGCCGACCTCGGGGATGTCGGAGTCGAGGGCCCCTCGAGCGCCGGCACCAGCACGCCGACGGGCAACAAGCGGGCTGAGAGCGTGCTGTGGTTCAACGACGGCATCTGGTGGGCCAACATGTGGGACGCCACCCTCAAGCGGTTCTACATCTTCCGGCTCGACGCCGCCACGCAGACCTGGTCGAACACCGGGACACTGGTGGAGAGGCGCGCCAGCACGCACGCCGACGTGCTGTGGGACGGCACGAAGCTCTTCGTCGCCACCCACCGGCTGCTCAACGACGAGCTGCCCGCTGAGCCGGGCTTCCCCAGCCACCTGTACCGCTACAGCTACGACAGCACCACCGAGACGTACACGTTGGACGCCGGTTTCCCGACGGTCGTCAACAACTACAAGACCGAGACCCTGACGATCGACAAGGACTCCCGCGGTCGGCTGTGGGCGACGTGGCAGCAGGACAACCTCATCTACCTCAATAGCACGGGCCCGGACCAGACCACCTGGGGGACGCCGTTCACGCTGCCAGGCAGCAACGCAGTGAGCGTCGACGACACGTCGGCCGTGCTCGCGTTCGGTGGCGATCGGATCGGCGTGCTCTACAGCAGTCAGAGGGGCCCGGACGGCGGCGTCGATGACGGCATGTACTGGAGCGTCCACCGTGACGAGGACCCCGACACGGCCTGGTCGACGCCCGTCGCGGCTCTGAAGGGCAGCCGGAGCGCGGACGACCACATGAACCTGAAGTGGCTGGACGCCTCGGGGGGCCAGGTCTACGCCGCCATCAAGACGGAGTACATCTCGTCGGCGCAGGACTTGATCCAGCTGCTCGTCTTGGACACCGCGGCCGGGGCGTGGCGTCCGCCGTACCGCATCGCCAGCGTGTCGGAGTGCCCCAACAGGGTCATCGTCCTGTTGGACGAAGCGCAACGGTTGATCCGGACCTTCGCCACCTACCCGGCCCCGGGCGGCACCTGCACGTCCTCGGGTGGCGCCATCTACGAGAAGACCACGTCCATGGACGACATCGTCTTCCCCAGCGGTCAGGGCACCCTGCGGCTGTTCGATGCCGACAGCCCGTACATCCACAACGTCTCGTCCACCAAGCAGAACCTCAACACGGCGACGGGCAACGGCGCGCAGGGGCTCGTCCTCCTTGCTCACAACGGCCGGACGGCCCGGTACTGGCACCACTACGAGGCGCCGCCCGTCGCGGTGGCACCTACGGCCAGCTTCACCGCGTCGCCGACCAGCGGCCGTGCTCCGCTCAGCGTGGCGTTCACCGACACCTCGACCGGCAGCCCGACCAGCTGGCACTGGGACTTCGGGAACGGCGCCACGTCGACTGCCCGGCACCCCGCCACCACCTACACCGCGGCAGGCGTCTACACCGTCACCCTGACGGCCCGCAACGCCTCCGGCGACAGCACGGCGACCAATACCATCACCGTGGCCCAAGCGTTGAAGGTGACAATCACGGACGGGCCACCTGAAAGCACCAGCAGCTCCGAGGCGACGTTCCGCTTCAGTGTCAACGAGCCCGCGACCACCCAGTGCCGCCTGGACGACAACCTCTTCAAGGCTTGCACGTCACCCGTGACCTACTCCGGCATCAGGAAGGGACGACACACCTTCGAGGTGCGGGCCACGGCTACGAATGACGGTGCGACGGCTTCGGCAACCTGGAGCTGGAAGAAGCGCTAGCTCACGCGGAGGGAGCAGGCGCTGACCCGGCGTCGAACGTCGGCCTCGAGGATGGGGTGCATCCGCTAGCCAGGCGTCGTCGCCCATGTGCCCTCCAAGGCGGCGCCAGGCGCCGGAGCGTACAGGCGCTTGCCGGGCCGCTGTGTGTGTCGGAAGTGGTGCCAGCGTGGTGGCCAGCGACGGTCGTTCAGGACCGTTCGCGGCCGTCCGTTTTGCGGCTCGCGACGCCGTGACCTACGCATTCGTACGTCGGTGAACTCGGGCGGACCCGTAGCCGACGGACTCGTAATGAGAAGTTCGTCGGTGCAATTCCGACAGGCGGCTCCACGCGGTCCATCGACCGCCGGGGTCCCACCGCGAGGACAGCACCCGCCGGTCGCGGTGAGGGGCGGCGGTCAGCTCAGCCAGCCGCGGTACGGCGGCTAGCGCGTCGGTCCGGTCAGCGCCGCGACCAGGCCGGCGCGGTCGGCGACCGTCACCGTCAGACCCGGGTGCATCGCCTTCGGGAACAGCGCCTTGATCGGCTCGGCGAACGTGATGCACACGCCGCCGGCCGTGGTCGTAGCGAAGGTGGCGCCGCGGTCGCTCAGCGAGAGCCGCGGCCCGATCGCGCGGATTGCTTTGTACGGGCCGGTCACCTTGGCGCCGGTCACGTTGGTCAGCGGTGTCGTGGTGCTGAAGAAGCCGAACCGCACCCGCAGCGCGCCGCCCTCGACGTCGACGTGCGCGGTGCCGGGCGTGACCCCCCACGCCAGCAGCACCGGGCGGGCGGCGGGCAGGAACTCGAACTCGAACCGCATCTAGTGGCCCGACTCGACGTGGCCACCGGCGGCGGCGAGCCGCGCGCGCGACGCGTCGATCTCGGCGTACGCCTCGTCGGCGCCGACCCAGGTGGCGCCCTCGACGGACTTGCCCGGCTCGAGGTTCTTGTAGACCTCGAAGAAGTGCTGGATCTCCATCTTGAGGAACTCGCCGATGTCCTCGAGATTCTGGATGTTGTCGAGCCGGGCGTCGGCCGCGGGGACCGCGATGACCTTGTCGTCGCCGCCCTTCTCGTCGGTCATCCGGAACATCCCGATGGCCCGGCACGAGATCAGGCAGCCGGGGAACGTCGGCTCGTCGAGCAGCACGAGCACGTCCAGCGGGTCCTCGTCCTCGCCGAGCGTGCCCTCGATGAAGCCGTAGTCGGCCGGGTAGCGGGTGGCGGTGAACAGCATCCGGTCGAGCCGGATCCGGCCGGTCACGTGGTCCATCTCGTACTTGTTGCGTGTCCCTTTCGGGATCTCGATCGTGACGTCGAACTCCACGCGCGCTCCCTGTGCCGACGACGGTGTCGGCGTTAGTGTCCTCGATCCGGCGGCCGGGCGGTAAACCGCGCCGTTGCGGGAGACGATGGGGAGGTGACGGTCCTGCGCGCACGATCCGCCGTGCTGGCCGGCTGCCTCGTCGCCGCCGTGGCCGGGCCCGGCGCCCCGTCGACGGCCGCACCGATGTCACCCGCGCGGCCCACCCGCGTCGCCGCTCGACAGGCCCCGCCGGCCAAGCCGTCGATCCTGCTCCGCGAGCCGGTCCTCGGCGCACCGCCGACAGCAGCCGGTGTACGGCGCGCGCTGGCGCCGCTGCTCGCCGACCGTGCGCTCGGCCGCAGGGTCGGGGTGACCGTGACGGACGCGGAGACCGGCGCCGTGCTGTTCGCGAGGTCGCCCGGCCTCGCCGGCACGCCGGCGTCGACGATGAAGCTCGTCACGGCGGTGACCGCCCTGACCGTGCTGCCGCGCGACACCGTCTTCGAGACCCGGCTGCTGGCCACCGCGCCTACCGTCAAGGGCGTCGTGAAGGGTGACCTCGTCCTGGTCGGCGACGGCGACGCGACCCTGACGTCGACGAGCACGGCAGAGGGCTACCCGCAGCCGGCCGGGCTGTCTGCGTTCGCGGCGGCGGTGCAGCGGGCCGGGATCACCCGCGTGACCGGCGACGTCCGTGTCGACGGCTCGCGCTACTCCGGCCCGTCGACGGCGCCGGGGTGGAAGCCGACCTACGTCACCGAGGGGTCGGTCGCGCCGGTCACCGCCCTCACGGTCGACTCCGGGCGCCAGTACGCCGGCAGCACCCGCGGCCCGCGCGTCAACCGGCCGGACTACCTGGCCGGGCAACGGTTCGCCGCGATGGTGCGCGGCCGGGGGGTGCGGGTCGACGGCACGGTACGGCGCGGGGTCGCGCCGGCAGGGGCGGTCGAGATCGCGACCGTGGCGTCGCCGCCGGTGCCCGCGCTGGTCGAGCGGATGCTGCAGCGCAGCGACAACAACCTGGCCGAGGCGCTGCTGCGCCGGTCGGCGCGCGAGCGCGGGCTGCCGGAGTCGTTCGCCGGCGGCGCCCGGGTCACCCGCGACGTGCTGGCCGAGCTCGGCGTACCGAGCGCCGGGCTGGTCGTCCGGGACGGGTCCGGCCTGTCGAGGCAGGACCGGGTCAGCCCGGCGACCCTGTCCGCGCTGCTCGCGGCCGCAGCGGCGGAGGACGCCACCCGGCTCCGGGCGCTGCTGCCGAGCCTCGCGGCGGCCGGGTTCAACGGCACGCTCGTCAACCGCTACCGCGCGCCCGGGCTGGCCACCGCCGCAGGTTTCGTCCGCGGCAAGACCGGGACGCTCAACCACGTCACGACGCTCGCCGGGGTGGTGACGACGCGGTCGGGGCATCTGCTGACGTTCGCGGTCGTCGCGGACGCCGTCCCCACCCCGAGCGTCGGTGCGGCGTCCCGGGCGGTCGACCGCGCCGTGGCCCGGTTGGCGACGTGCGGCTGCGCGTGATCAGGGCTTTTTGTGGCCGTGCCGGCCGGCACTACGATGCCGCCATGGTCTCCCGCCGCGTGGTCCGCGCCGTCGCGCTCTCGGTCGTGACCGCCCTGCTCGTCACGCTGCCACGGGTCGCGCACGCGGCCGGCCAGGTGCTCGCCCAGCCGAAAGAGGTCCACACGAAGTACGAGGATCTCCGGGCCTCGACGCCGTGGACCTACCTGCTCGCCTACGCGCTGCTCGCCGGTGCCGTGCTGATCGTCGCCGCCACGCTGCTCGGCTACCTGGTGAAGGGCCGCGAGTTCCGCGCCAACCAGCGCCGCGGCGGGTCGAAGTAGCGGGGCGCGAGTTCGAGGCGGTCGCGCACTGGGCACGCCGAGTGAGAGCTCACTAGCCCAGGAGGCCGCGTGCCCGCACCACAGATGATCGACTGGGACGTCGCGGTCGCGACCGCGCGCCGGCTGATGCGGCCGGGACCACAGGTGAGCCCGCAGGAGGCGCGCGAGGTCGTCGCCGAGCTGCGCGGGCTGGTCCCGACCGCCGAGCAGCACGTCCGCGACTACACGCACCTGGTCAACCACGCCGCCGACGGCGGCGCGGTCGCCGTCGTCGACCGGATCGGCTGGGTGCAGGCCAACCTCGACGGCTTCAAGTTCGTCCTCGAGCCCCTCGCCGAGAAGCTCACCGAGCGTCGCGGCGCGCCATCCGGCCTGGCCGCAGTCGTCGGCCCCAAGGTCACCGGAGCGCAGGTCGGCACGGTGCTGTCGTACCTGGCGTCCCGGGTGCTCGGCCAGTACGAGCTGTTCATCCCGGCCGAGGACGGCGCCGGCCGGCTCACCCTGGTCGCGCCCAACATCGTCGACGTCGAGCGCGAGCTGGGCGTCGACCCGCACGACTTCCGGCTCTGGGTGACGCTGCACGAGGTCACCCACCGGACGCAGTTCACGGCGGTGCCGTGGCTGCGCTCCTACTTCACCGGCGAGGTGCGTGCGTTCGTGCTGGCCAGCGACCTCGACCCGCAGGAGCTGTTCACCCGGCTCAAGGACGCCGCGACCGCGGTCCGCGCCGCGCGGTCAGGAGCCGACGACAGCCCCAGCGTCATCGAGGCGCTGCAGACGCCGGAGCAGCGCGAGATCCTCGGCCGGCTGCAGGCGCTGATGAGCCTGCTCGAGGGCCACGGCGACTTCGTCATGGACGGGGTCGGCCCGGCGGTGGTGCCGACCGCGGCGCTGATCCGCCGCCGGTTCGACCAGCGGCGCAAGGGCGCCGGCCCGCTCGACCGGCTGGTCCGCAAGCTGCTCGGCCTCGACCTCAAGATGAAGCAGTACGCCGACGGCGAGAAGTTCGTCCACCACGTCGTGGACGCGGTCGGCATGACCGGGTTCAACCGGGTGTGGACATCGCCCGAGACGCTCCCCACCAGCGAGGAGATCAAGCACCCGCAGGCGTGGGTCGACCGGGTACGTCCGGCCGCGCCGGTCGGGCAGCTCACCGCCGACGACCGCGAGGCGGCGGGGGATGCCGGGGCCTGACCGGGCCGTTGCCGCCGTACGCCGGGCGGTGCGCGGCGCGATCGCCGACGTCCCGGCCGGCGATCTCGTCC
>DASQMY010000418.1:0-14472 GCA_035645255.1 Mycobacteriales bacterium | reverse complement strand
CCCGACGCGCTCCCACACCGGCGCGGCGCAGGGCGGCATGTGCGCCGCCCTCGCCAACGTCGAGGAGGACAACTGGGAGTGGCACACCTTCGACACCGTCAAGGGCGGCGACTACCTCGTCGACCAGGACGCCGCCGAGGTGATGTGCAAGGAGGCCATCGACGCGGTCTACGACCTGGAGAAGTTCGGCCTGCCGTTCAACCGCACGCCGGAGGGCCGGATCGACCAGCGCAGGTTCGGCGGCCACACCGCCCGCCACGGCGAGGCGCCGGTACGCCGCGCCTGCTACGCCGCCGACCGCACCGGCCACATGATCCTGCAGACGCTGTTCCAGCAGTGCGTCAAGCACGACGTCGAGTTCTACAACGAGTTCTACGTCCTCGACCTGATCCTCAACGAGGGCCGCACCGCCGGCGTCGTCGCCTACGAGCTGGCGACCGGCGAGATCCACGTCTTCCAGGCCAAGTCCGTGGTCTTCGCCAGCGGCGGCTTCGGCAAGATGTTCAAGGTCACGTCCAACGCGCACACGCTGACCGGTGACGCGCCGGCGATCGTCTACCGGCACGGGCTCCCGCTGGAGGACATGGAGTTCTTCCAGTTCCACCCGACCGGGATCTACAAGCTCGGCATCCTGCTGACCGAGGGCGCGCGCGGCGAGGGCGGCATCCTGCGCAACTCCGACGGCGAGCGGTTCATGGAGCGCTACGCGCCGACCATCAAGGACCTCGCGCCGCGCGACATGGTCGCCCGGGCGATCTGGCAGGAGATCCGCGAAGGCCGCGGCTGCGGGCCCAACCAGGACTACGTCCACCTCGACCTGACCCACCTGCCGCCCGAGCAGCTCGACGCCAAGCTCCCCGACATCACCGAGTTCGTCCGCACCTACCTCGGGATCGAACCCTACACGCAGCCGATTCCGATCCAGCCGACCGCGCACTACGCCATGGGCGGGATCCCGACCAACGTCGAGGCGGAGGTGCTGCGCAACAACACCGACGTCGTACCCGGCCTGTATGCCGCCGGCGAGGTCGCCTGCGTCTCCGTGCACGGCGCCAACCGGCTCGGCACCAACTCGCTGCTCGACATCAACGTCTTCGGCAAGCGCAGCGGGATCCGGGCCGCGGACTACGCCAACTCGACCGACTTCGTCGACCTGCCGGTCGGCGCCGAGGCGATGGTCGAGCAGATGGTCGCCAAGTTCCACGACTCCGCGTCCGGCGGCGAGAACATCGCCGCGATCAGGCACGCGCTGCAGGAGACGATGGACACCAACGCCGGCGTCTACCGGACCGAGGCGACGCTGAAGCAGGCGCTCGCGGACATCGGCCCGCTGCGCGACCGCTACGATCGCGCGTCGATCATGGACAAGGGCCGGCGCTACAACACCGAGCTGCTGGAAGCGATCGAGCTCGGCTTCCTGCTCGAGCTCGCCGAGGTGCTCATCGTGTCCGCGCTGGCCCGCAACGAGAGCCGCGGCGGTCACTACCGCGAGGACTACCCGACGCGTGACGACGCCAACTTCATGCGCCACACGATGGCCTACCGGGACGGCAACGACATCCGGCTCGACTACAAGCCGGTCGTCATCACGCGCTACCAGCCGATGGAGCGGAAGTACTGATGGACGTCACGCTGCGGATCCGCCGGTTCAACCCGGAGGCCGACACCGAGCCGCACTGGGAGGAGTACCCGGTCGAGGTCGAGCCGACCGACCGGCTGCTCGACGCCCTGCACTACGTGAAGTGGAACGTCGACGGCTCGCTGACCTTCCGCCGGTCCTGCGCGCACGGCATCTGCGGCTCCGACGCGATGCGGATCAACGGCGTCAACCGGCTGGCCTGCAAGGTGCTGATGAAGGACCTCGGCAAGACCGTGACGGTCGAGCCGCTCAAGGGGCTGCCGCTGGAGAAGGACCTCCTGGTCGACATGGAGCCGTTCTTCGAGGCCTACCGGGCGGTCATGCCGTTCCTCATCACCGACGGCCGCGAGCCCACCCGCGAGCGGCTGCAGACCGCCCACGACCGCGAGCGTTTCGACGACACCACCAAGTGCATCCTGTGCGCCGCCTGCACCACGTCGTGCCCGGTCTACTGGACCGACGGCGCGTACTTCGGGCCGGCGGCGATCGTCAACGCGCACCGGTTCATCTTCGACAGCCGCGACGCCGGCGCCGAGGACCGGCTGGAGATCCTCAACGACAAGGAAGGCGTGTGGCGCTGCCGCACGGTCTTCAACTGCACCGAGGCCTGCCCGCGCGGCATCGAGATCACCAAGGCGATCCAGGAAGTGAAGCGGGCGCTGCTCTTCCGCCGCGTCTGACCAGTCCAACCGGTTTGCGGCGTGCTCTCAGGCGGTCAGCCTCCGGGCGAGCACCGGCGGCTCACGGCCGCCGAGCAGCCACCCGGATACCGCCGCCGCGACCGGCGTCCCGAACGCGAGCAGCGCGAGGGACAGCAGCGAGTCCCACCTGAGCCGGGTCAGCAGCTCGGGACCGTAGCCAACGGCAACGATCAGCAGGGTGCCGACGGCACCGATGACCACACCCAGTGTCGCAAGCACTCCCGCCGTCGCAGCGGTCAGTGCCCGGCGGGTGCGGCTCGTCGCCCCGGTCGCCGTGAGAGTCCGGACATCCGCAGCGACCTCGCTGCGGACGAGCCCGACGGTCATTCCAATCACCACGAGCGCGAGGAGGACGCCGGCGAGTGCGGCGCGCGTCCGCAGTGCGGCGACGCCGCCCTGGCGGTCCCGTGACTCTATGGTCAGCCCCGCTGCCGCTGCGGCGTTCCGCGCGTCGGTCAGCTGGTCTGCCGTCGGCCGCCGAGCCGTCTCGATGAGCCACCTGCCCGCCTCGACGACCTCCCAGCCGCGGCTCCGCGCCGCGTCCGGCGTGATGAAGGAGCTGGGCAGCGACGTGTAGCGCTTGGCGAAGCGGACCGCTCCGGACACTGCCTCCGGATTGCGCCGGTCGCCGGCTGCGAACTTGCTGAGGCCGACGATGCGCACGTCTCCGCTCTCGGTGGTGGCGATCCCGGCCCGGTCCACCGCCGCTGCCTCGAGCCCGTGGAGGGCGAGCGCGACCGGCGTGGCGACGTACAGCAAGCTCAGGTCGCGCCAGCCGTCGCCGGAACGCACGCCCAGTGCGACCCCGGCTCGAGCCTCCTCGCCAGGGAGTTCCGGCATCGACGGGTCACGGACGACCTGGAACGCCGTCACGGTCGTGTCCCCCAGCGCAGTCGCCACCTGGTCCACACCGGCACGGAGCCGCTCGAGGTCTTCGGCCTGCGGGAGGAACGGTCCGTCCGCGATCCCCGCGCGGACCATCAGGTGCCGTTCCGCGAGATTGCCCGAGTCGGGACCGTGCTTCGCGCCGCCGGCGACGACGATGATCGCGACCGGGATGCCGAGGACGAGCGCTATCGCGGCGAGCGCCGCGCCCGAGCGCGCCTGGTAGCGAGCCAGGTCGCGCAGGGCGAGCCGGGTCGTGAAGGGCAGCCGCCCCGCGCCCGCAGAAGTCGCCCGCAGCGCGAGCGGGCTGACGAGGAGTACGCCGACCCCGCAGGCGAGCGTGCCCGCGCCGGTCAGCAGCAGGTTGCCCCAGTAGACACTCCGCTCGTCCGCGACGTCGCCGGCGACGGACAGGCAGCCGACGCCGGCCGCGAGCAGGGCACCTGCGAGGCGCGCGGAGCGGTGCACGGCGCGCGGCGGCGAGGGCCGGCCGGACAGCGCGTTGACGATGGAGGTGCGCGCAGTGATCCGCGCCGGCCAGAACGCCGCAGCCGTCGCCGTGACGACCGCGAGCGCCATGCCGGCCGCAACGAGCCACCACGGCACGTCGAAGCGGTCGATGCGGTAGCCCAGCTCGGTCTCGAGCCGCGGAACGGCGACCGCCCAGCCGAGCAGCGCGGCGGCACTCCCGACGATCGCGGCGACGACCCCGACCGCCGCCCCGTTCGCCACCAGCGCCAGCCGCAGGTGGCGCTGGGTAGCCCCTACGGCAGCGAGCATCCCGAGCTGGCGAAGGCGGCGCTGCGCGATGACGACGAATCCGGCGCCGGCGATCAGCGCCACCAGCAGCAGCGCGACGCTCGCGACCGCGAGAACGCCGACCGCGGCCAGCGCGGCCTCGTTCACATCTCCGCGGATGCCCACCTTGCGCCCGCCGCTCGGTGGCCGGAACGACTCCATGCGGCCCTGATCGCCGGCGAGCAGGACGGTCGCCGACGTCGCCGACGGCTCGTGCGCCGGCGACACCAGCGCGAACTCGTCGCCGAGGTCGCTGGGGTTCTCGACGAGGCCGACGACGGTCCGCGGCGTCCCGTCGACCGCGAACGTCGCTCCGAGCCGCACACCGAACGACTCAGCGGCGCCGTCGGTCAGCGCGACCTCGTCGGCACCAGCCGGGAACGCGCCGTCGACCAGCGACAGCAGCGGTCCGCCGTACGGGCCGCTCGGGTCCTGACCGCGATACTCGAACGGCTCGAAGGCGCCGGGGACCGGCACGCTGCGTCGGGTGATGACGTCGACCGTCCCGAACCACTCGCGTGCCGCGGCGAGGTCGGCGCCGACGACGGAGGGGTCATCGTTGTCGATGTCGAGCAGCTGGCGGGCGCTGCCGAACTCCGCGTTGCCCGCGACGGGAGCGACGTTGTAGGCGGCGGTCGCGAATCCCACGGACGCGGCGACGGCGACGACCAGCAGGGCGAGGACGAGCAGCTGCTGGCGCCACTCGCGCCGGTACAGGCGCACCGCCCACCGGACCACGGCACGGCGCGCCCACAGTCCGCCGTTGCCGGCGGTGGTGGCCGGGCGATCGAGCACCGCGCGGGTCACCGGACGGGGTCCGTCGCGAGGAGCGAGGCTGGTCCAGGCGGCGGCGACGTCTGGTCGACGACCCGGCCGTCGCGCAGGAACACGATCCGGTCGGCCCAGGCCGCCAGCTGCGCGTCATGGGTCACGACGACCCCGGCGACGCCGCGGTGGCAGGCTGCGCGCACCAGCCGCATCACCGACTCGCTGTTGACCGAGTCGAGCGCTCCGGTCGGCTCGTCGGCGAGCAGCAGCCGCCGGTCACCGACGACGGCGCGGGCGATTGCGACGCGCTGCCGCTCGCCGCCGGACAACTCGTCCGGGAACCGCCCGGCCCGGTCGGCGATCCCCAGCTCCTCCAGGCGCTCCATCGCGGCGGCCCGCGCCGCCTTCGCTGTTGTGCCGTCGAGCTCGAGCGGCATGGCGACGTTCTCGGCCGCGGTCAGACCGGGAAGCAGGTTGAAGTCCTGGAAGACGTAGCCGATGAACCGGCGGCGCAGCCGCGCGCGGTCGTTGCGCGACATGGTGGACAGCGCGGCGCCGCAGACCAGCACCTCGCCGCTGGTCGGCTCCTCGAGGCTGCCGGCGATCGTGAGCAGCGTGCTCTTGCCGGAACCACTCCGTCCCATCACGGCGACCAGCTCGCCGGCCCGGACGGCGAGGTCGATGCCGACCAGGGCCGGCACGGCTGCTGGACCGTCGCCGTACACCTTGCCGACCTGCCGGAGCTCGAGCGCGCTCATCGACGACCACCTACTCCCCGCCTGGTGCGTGCGGGGACGACTGGGCCGGTCGGCGCCGGTGGGGCCGGCGCGCGCTGCAGGCGGCTGTCGGCCGAGTCGAGCCACCGGATCAGCGCGTCGAGCCGGTAGAGCTCCGCGTCCACCACGAGAGCCAGGCTGACGTCATCAGCGCCGGCGTCCTCCTTCACCCGGGTGTACTGCTGCATCAGCTCGACGAGCGCGCGCCGGTGCACCTGTACGACGTCCCGCACGACCACGCCGGGGAGCCGCCAGGCGACCATCACCTTGATCACCAGCTCGTCGCGGGGCGGCGACGACAGATCGGGCGGCGTGTGCAGCCACTGCTGCAGCTCCGCCTGACCGACGTCGGTGATGCGGAAGGTCTTCTGCGGGCCTTCGCCGGCGCCGCCGTCGGACTCGACCAGCCCGTCGCGCTCCAGCCGCTGCAACGTCGTGTAGACCTGCCCGACGTTGAGCGGCCAGACCTCCCCGGTGCGGGCCTCGAACTCCTGCCGCAGCTGCAGCCCGTACTTCGCCCCCTCGTCAAGCAGCGCGAGCAGTGCGTGCGGGACGCTCATCAGGTGCTGCCGGTGGGTGGCATACGCGGTAGAATACCGGGTATATAACCGCCGTCAAGCGCCGACTCCGCGGCCGTTCACCGGGGCGGTTCTACTGGTCGGCCGGCTGTGCCGGCGGAAGGTACGGCGGACGCGCGGCTAACGCGCGGCGGCCCGCTCCTTGCGCGCCGACTTGCGGGCCTCGTCGTAGGCGCGGTCGTCGTAGAACTGGCGGACCCGCTCGTCGTCGTAGTGCTTCATGCCGCGGGACGCGAGCCAGACGAGGAAGCCGGCGATCGCCAGGTTGGCGAGGATCAGCAGCGTGTGGGCGATGTAGTAGCCGCGCGGGTGGTCGTCATCGGTGGTCAGCAGGTTCCGGGCGAAGTTCAACCAGGACAGCACCATGAATGCGGCGGCGGCGAGCAGGAGAGCGCAGATGCGCCGGGTCAGCACCATGGCCGCATCGTCCCACGAAACCAGGCGACGATTGACATGCCGCCGGGGCGAGTCGGCATGCTTCGCCGGGCGCGATCTGCCGTGTAGCCTCGCTCGCATGGCCGCCGTCTCCCCTCGTCTGCGCACCCGTCTGCTCGTCGCGAGCGCCACGCTCGTCGCGCTGGCGATACCGGCGGCAACGTCCGGCCCGGCAGCCGCGGCGCCCAAGGGCGACGCGGTCGGCGGACCGCTGATGAGTGGCCGCGGTGTGATCGCCCGGGTGCTGACCGGCGGGCCTAAGCCGCCGGCCAACGTCACGGCTAAGTGCTGGCTGGTCGCCGATCTCGACACCGGCGAGGTGCTGGCCGCCCGCGACCCGCACGGCCGCTACCTGCCGGCCAGCACCATCAAGACGCTGACCGCGCTGGCACTGATCCCGAAGCTCGACCCCAAGGCGGTGGTCAGGCCGACGTACGAGACGCTCGACATCGAGCGAGACAGCAGCCGCGTCGGGCTGCAGGAGAACGAGCCGTACACCGTCGCGCAGCTGTTCACCGCCATGCTCGTCGCCTCCGGCAACGACGCGTCCAACGCGCTGGCGCAGGCGGTCGGCGGCACGCCAAAGGCGGTCAAGCTGATGAACGACGTGGCGCGCAACCTGCAGGCCAAGGACACCGTCGCCGCCAACGCGCACGGGCTCGACGCGCCGGGGCAGCTGACGTCCTGCTACGACCTCGCGCTGATCGGGCGGGCCGGCCTCGAGCTGCCGGACTTCCGCAAGTACACCGGTCTGCGCCGCTCGACGCTCCCGACCAAGGCCAAGCCGGGCAAGAAGCGCGGCTCGTTCGAGATCTACACGCACAACAAGCTCTTCACCAACAACTACCCGGGGGCGATCGGCGGAAAGAGCGGTTACACCAGGGCGGCGCAGGCGACGTTCGTCGGCTTCGCGCAGCGCGGCAACCGGCGGCTGGTCGTGACGATCATGAAGGCCAACCCCGCGTACTACAACGACCTGCGGACCCTGCTCGACTGGGGTTTCCGGGCCGCCGGGAAGGTCGCTCCGGTCGGCAACCTCGTCACGCCGCTCGACCGGATCCTTCCCGCGGCCGGGCCGGCTGCCACGCCGGTGCCGGGCAAGGTGGCCAAGCCGGCCGCCTCGGGCTCCGCGACCGCGGCCGCCCAGCCGGACGACGGTCAGCCGGACGACGCCGGGGCCGCACCCGCGCCGCAGCCGACGACGGTGGCCGTCGCGGGAAAGGAAGACCGCCGCATCCTCGGCGTGCGGTTCCGCTGGTGGTACGCCGTGCCGCCGCTCGTCATCATCCCCGGCATCATCGCGGGCCTGATCGTCCGCAACCGCCGACGGCGCCGGCGCGGCTTCTACATGCCGTCCACCAAGCTGCGGCTGCCCGTCCGCTAGTTAGCCCAGCGCAACACCAGGGGTGCCGCCGGCTGACCGGCCCGCCGTCAGGGCCGACCGTCCCAGTCGAAGCAGAGGATGTCGTAGCGCACGACCCGCTGCCGCGGCCGGTCCGGGTCGGGGAGCGCGCGCAGCTCGGCCAGCGCCGGCTCGACGACCGCGCGCCACACCTCGTCGTCGAGGTCCCAGTACATCGAGTACAGCCGCTGCTCGACGGCCCGGGCGTAGCCGGTGGGGGTGACCTCGTGCGGCTCGGAGTCGACCCGCGCCCGGCGCCCCGTGCGGAAGCCGACGTCGGTGCCGAGCTGCTCGAGCCGGTCGGAGTGGTCGGAGCGCTCGGGCTGCAGCCTGAGCTGAACGCGACTGACGACCTCGTCCACGTCGGTGTCGCCGCCTTGGTCGAGCGCTGTGACGACGAGCAGCCGCCCACCCGGCCGCAGCACGCGGGCGGCCTCGCGGAGCACTGCGGCGGCGTCCCGGACGAGGTGGAACACCCATACGGCGTAGGCGTTGTCGACCGATCCAGTCCGCACCGGCAGCCGCTCGGCGTCGGCGAGCGCGACCCGCGCGCCGAGCCGGTCATGGGCGCGGCGCAGCATCTCCACAGAGATGTCGATGCCGACGACGTCGCGGCCGCGCTGGCGGAACGCCGCAGCGACCAGGCCGGTCCCGACGCCGATCTCGAGCGTCCGGCCGCCGGCCGCGAGCTCCGGCTCGAGTGCCGCGGCGTGCTGCTCGCCCCGCACCCGCCCGCCGCGGCTCTCGTCGTACCGGTCGGCGACCCGGTCGAACGACACCGACGCCGTACGGTCAGCCACGGCGGAGGTATGCCAGGCCGGCCTCGAGCGAGCGCGGCTCGACGCCGATCACGTCGCGCATGACGGTCAGGTCGACGTCGGCCTCGCCGTTGGCGAAGTCGACGGCCCGCGGCGAGAGGATCCGGCCGGGCAGCCGGTAGAGGACCGCCGCGCCCAGTTTCACCAGCGGGACCGGCGTGGGGAGGATCAGCCGGCGCTTGCCCAGCACCTTCAGCATCGTCCGGACGATCTCCCGCATCGTGAGGAACTCCGGACCGCCGACGCCGACCACCTGCCCGGCGGCCGCGTCGTCCACCGCGCACCGCGCGACCACCTCGGCCAGGTCGTGGAGATGGACCGGCCGGACCCGGTTGTGCCCCATGCTCGTCATCGGTACGGCGGGCAGCCAGCGGGCGAGGAACACCAGCTTCGACAGGCTCTTGTCGCCTGGCCCGTAGACCCACGACGGGCGGACCACGACCCACTCCAGCCCGCTCTCCCGGACGGCCTGCTCGGCACGGTCCTTGGCGACGAACCACTCCTCGCGCCGGCCTTCACCGACGCCCGCACCGGAGACGTAGACGACCCGGCGCACGCCGGCCGCGCGGGCCGCCGCGACCAGGTTGACCGTGCCCTGCCGGTCGAACGCGTCGTACGTCAGCCCTTCGCTCGGCACCTCGACCGGGTGGCCGGGGAACTGCACAGCGCAGACGACGACGTCGACGTCGGTCATCGCGGCGCCGAGGGTCGACGGCTCGCGGACGTCGCCGCGCACCACCGTGACGCCGGCGTCGCCGGCGAACGGGTTGCCTGTGCCGCGGCTCAGCACGCGGACGGGCCGGTCCGCAGCCCGCAGCCGCTCGACGATCGCCCGCCCGATGAAGCCGGTGCCACCCGCGACCAGGATCACGCCGGTCCTCCCTGTCGGCCGTTCGCCGCCCGCGCGACTCGCCCGATCATGGCATCGGCGACCGAGCGGCACACCTCCAGCGACCGGTCAGCGGTTGACGACGGACGACGTCGGAACGTCCGGCAGCTTCATCGCGGCCGCCTGGGCCGGCGACAGCCCGGCCGCGGCTGCCGCCTCGGGCGACGACGTACCGGAAGGAGCGGAGTCGTCGACGTAGGGCTGGGTCACCGTCCAGGCCGCCGCGTAGAGCGTCAGGCGGGACACGAGGTTCATCCAGACGAGCAGGCCGGCGACCACCGCGAGCGTGCCCATGGAGGCGGTGCTGTTGGCCACCACCCGCGCGATGTAGACCTTGCCCACGATCTTGAGCAGGCCGAAGCCCATGGCGCCGAACACCGCGCCGGCGACGAGCCGGCGGAACGGCCAGTCCAGCTTGGGCAGCTGCTTGAACAGGAACAGGAAGAGCGCCGTGTCCGCCGCGGCGCCGACGACCAGCCCGAGCACCGTCGTCGCCGCGACAGCGGCGTTGGAGCGACCGGACAGCCCGACCTGCGCGAGGACCCAGCCGGCCGACGCGCCGACCAGGCCGGTCACGGCGAGCGACACGCCGAGGGTGAGGCCGAGGCCCACGATCGTGGCCAGGTCGATCAGCTTCTTGCGCGCGAAGCTGCCGACCCGCACGTCGTGGTGCCACATGATGCGCAGCGACTCGCGGAGCGAGTCCAGCCAGGTCAACCCGGCCCAGATCAGTGCCACGACGGCGAACAGCCCGATCCCGCGCCGGTTGTCGGTGACCGCCTCGATGTTCTTCTCGATCGTCCGGTAGAGGCCGGGGAGGTACTCGTTGAGGCGGGCGATGGCCCGCCGCTCGAGCGCCGGGTCACCCTCGAGCAGGTAGCCGATACCGGAGACGACAAGCAGCAGCATCGGGAAGAACGCGAGGAACGCGTAGTAGGTGACCCCCGCGGCGAGCCGGTCGCCGCCGTCGGCCTGGTAGCGGGAGAACGCGCGGATCAGGTGGTCGAGCGGGCCCCAGCGTTCACGGGCACGCGACAGCGCCCGGCCGCCACGAGCCATCCACTCTCCCACCCCGGTCATGCTGCCACCCCGGTCATGCTGATGGGCTACCCGGGTACTCCGCGTTGCCAACGTGCCTGCCCGCACGACCGCTTTCGTGTGGCTACGGCGTCCGGCGGGCATGACTACGGAGACCCACCGAACCTTCAACTCTCCGCGAGCGAGGCAGCGATGTCATCCCGGCGCACCAACGAGCAGTCCGAGACCAGCAGCGCCCTCCCGGAGGGACTGCGCGGCGGCCGCCGGCCGGTCCGCCCTGAGCAACCGGCCGGCGTGCAGGACAACGACGAGCTCAACATGGAGCCGCCGCCGGTC
Source organism: Mycobacteriales bacterium (assembly GCA_035645255.1). Taxonomy (GTDB): domain Bacteria; phylum Actinomycetota; class Actinomycetes; order BP-191; family BP-191; genus DASQMY01. The sequence goes on along the minus strand of DASQMY010000418.1, from coordinate 3,409 downwards.
GACGCGTCGGGCAACGTCAAGGACGACGGGCGCGGCCGCGCCGCGGACTCCCCCAGCGAGATCCCCGCGCGCGGCTGGAAGGACGTCGCCGCGCGGGTGTGGAAGGAGACCAAGGACGACAACGTCGGCCTGATCGGCGCCGGTGTTGCCTTCTACACGATCCTCGCGCTGTTCCCGGCGCTGGTGGCGATGATCTCGCTGTACGGGCTTCTCGTGGACGGGCCGGACGAGGCGGCCCGGCAGACGAACGAGATGCTGGACTTCATCCCGGAGGCGTCGCGCGAGGTCATCACCACGCAACTGAAGGACATCACCAGCAATGCCAAGACCGGGCTCGGCATCGGCCTCGTCGTTTCCGTCGGAGCTGCGCTGTGGAGCGCATCCGGCGGAATGCGCGCGCTGATGAAGGGCCTCAACGTCGCGTACGACGAGAAGGAGACCCGCAAGTTCGTCAAGCTGCGCCTCGTCTCGCTCGCGCTGACCCTCGGTGCGGTCGTCTTCGCCGTTCTCTCGCTCGCCGGCGTGATCGGCGTGCCGGCGGCGTTCGACGCCTCCGAGCCGATCGGCATGGCGCTCGCCTGGCTACGCTGGCCGCTGCTCGCCGCGGTCATGGTCGGCGGCCTCGCCGTCATCTACCGCTACGGCCCGGACCGCGACAAGCCGGAGTGGAGCTGGGTCAGCTGGGGCGCCGGGATCGCCATGGTGCTGTGGCTCGCGATGACCGCGGCCTTCTCGTTCTACGTGTCGAGCTTCGGCAAGTTCAACGAGACCTACGGCACGCTGGCCGGCGTCGTCGTCCTCATGCTGTGGCTGTCGCTGTCGGCGTTCGTCGTGCTGCTCGGCGCGGAGATCAACGCCGAGCTCGAGCGGCAGACGGCAAAGGACACCACCGACGGTCCGGACCGGCCGATCGGCCAGCGCGACGCCTACGCCGCCGACACCGTCGGTGAGAGTGCCGACAAGGTGATGAGGAAGGGCAAGGACGGCGCCTGACCGCGGTCAGGTCGCCGCGAACGGGAACTGGTCGAGCGGGCGCCACGCCTTGTCGGCGCCCAGCTCGAACAGCGTGAAGCCGTCAGCCACGAAATGGGCGGAGTAGCCCGCCAGCTCGTCCAAGGCCGTGTCGAGCAGGTCTGCGGCGACGTCGTGCGCCACGGTGACGTGCGGGTGATAGTCGAACCGGACCGCCCGCGCGAGCGGCCCCGAACGCACCTTGGTCTCCAGCCGCTCGCACGCCGAGCCGCCGGCCGCTAGCGGCACGAACGTCACCGGCGAGACCGGCCGGAACGTGCCCGAACCGCGCAGCACCAGGTCGAACGGCTGCTCGGTCGCCGCGACATCGGCCAGGTGCTCGCGCACCGCGGACAGCACCTCGTCGGGTACGGCGGTCGGTGGCAGCAGCGTCACGTGCGGCGGGATCTGCCCGGCCTGCGGGTCGCCGTAGCGCTCGCGCGCCGTCCGCAGCTGCTCGCCGTACGGCTCCGGGATCTCGATCGCGACCCCGAGGTTGCGCCGCGGCATCAGTGCTTGGCGGGCAGGAACCCGACCCGCTCCCGGACGACGTCCATGGTGTCCTGCGCGACCCGGCGGGCCCGCGCCGCGCCGTCGGCGAGGACGGCGTCGAGCGCCTGCATGTCGTCGAAGCAGCGGCGGAACCGCTCCTGCACGGGGGTGACGAAGTCGACCACCGCCGTGGCGACGTCCTGCTTGAAGTCGCCGTAGCCCTTGCCCGCGTAGTCGCGCTCGAGGTCGGTCACCGGACGGCCGGTGATCGCCGACATGATCGTCAGCAGATTTGTGATGCCCGGCTTCCCGTCGGGGTCGGCCTGCACCTCGCGACCCGTGTCGGTGACCGCGCTCTTGATCTTCTTGGTGAGCGACTTCGGCTCCTCGAGCAGGTCGAGGACCCCGGACTGCGACTCCGCGGACTTGCTCATCTTCGCCTCCGGGTCCTGCAGGTCGAGGATCTTGCCGGTCTCCTTGACGATGTGCGGCGAGGGGATGGTGAACGTCGCCCCGAACCGCGTGTTGAACCGCTGCGCCAGGTCGCGAGTGAGCTCGAGGTGCTGCCGCTGATCCTCGCCGACCGGTACGGCGTCCGCCTGGTAGAGGAGGATGTCGGCCGCCTGCAGGATCGGGTAGGTGAACAGCCCGACGCTCGACCGCTCGGCGCCGCCCTTGGCCGACTTGTCTTTGAACTGCGTCATCCGGCTCGCCTCGCCGAAGCCGGTCAGGCAGCTGAGCACCCAGCACAGCTCCGCGTGCTCCGGGATGTGGCTCTGGGCGAAGAGCGTGCACCGGTCGGGGTCGAGGCCGACGGCGAGCAGCTGCGCTGCCGCGGTCCTGGTGCGCCGGCGGAGCACCTCCGGGTCGTGCCCGGACGTGATCGCATGCAGGTCGACGACGCAGTAGAGCGCGTCGTGCGTCTCCTGCAGCGTCACCCAGTGGCGTACGGCGCCCAGGTAGTTGCCGAAGTGGAACGAGTCGGCGGTCGGCTGGATCCCGGACAGCACGCGCGGTCGGTCGGTCATGACCGGACAGTCTCCCTCATCCGGAAGGTGGGCACGACTCCGTCGGCCAGCGCGTGCCGCCCTGGGGCGGCAGTCAGACGCAGCCGGTGAGGACCTCCACGGCGTCGACGTCGTAGCCGTCGGTCCCGGCGTGGATGCCGGTCGTCGTGGCGTCCACGATCTTCACGTAGCGCGCAGAGGGCAGGCTGCCGAGATCGGCCTCGCCGGTGCCCGTGACCGTTCCGAGCCGTACCCAGGTGACCCCGTCGTACGACGCCAGCACGTGCGCCCGGTCGGTGGCGCCCCTCGGCCCTTCGTCGACCTCGACGAGGCGCAGGTCCGGCGCGGTCCCGTTGTTGTTCTGCACGGGCCGGTCGAACTTCAGCACGAGCTCGCCGCCGAGCCCGAGGCTGACCCAGTACGGGTCGAGGGGGTCCGGATCGGACAGCCCCAGCGCCTCGCTCGGGTTGCGCCGCGCGATCGGCATGACGGTCCCGTTGCCCCGCCGGCCGGCCCGGTACGAGCTCACCGTCTGGCACCCGTTGGCGTAGCACCGAGCAGGCGTCACACCCGTGAGATCGAGCCCGACGAGTACGGCGTCGTGGTCGGACGACCGGTAGGCGTCCGGTGCGTATGTCGTGGGTGGCCTCGGGAAGTCCGCGTTGTAGTCGAGGATGTCGGGCTCGTCGGCGTTGATGTGCCACTCGCCGGCGCCGGTCACCTGCGGTGCCAGCGAGCCGTTGGCCAGCGCGTGGTCGAGGTAGCCGACCTGGCCGTCGAAGACGTAGCCGTAGGCGTGCTCGCCGCCGAACTGCTTGATCATGTCGGCGAACCCACCGGCGACGAGGGCGTCGATCGGGTCCTCGTGGTCGTACGAGTTCAGGTCGCCGATCACCAGG
>DASQMY010000417.1:0-6859 GCA_035645255.1 Mycobacteriales bacterium | reverse complement strand
CACGGTCAGCGCCTACGGCAACGCCGGCGGCGGCACGACGGTCGAGTTCGCCCTGCCGCGCGCCCCGCGGGCACCGGGCCGGGCGGGAAGGTCGGTCGACGCCGAGCCCGGTCTGCACGCGCGTCCCAGCCGGTAGTCTCGGGCGCGTACCGAACCGCGCCGCCGTACCCGCGGCGTCCCGCCTCAGGAGCTCACCATCACCACAGTCCCCGCTGTCGCGCCGCGCCAGCCGTGCCCGTGCGGGTCCGGCCGGCGGTACAAGGCCTGTCACGGCTCGTCCCGCGCCGACCGCATGATCACGACGCGGCCGTTCCAGGGGCGCGTCGACGAGGCCGAGTGGGTGGCGCTGCGGGAGGTCGTGCCGGCCGCCACCGCCGCGTTGACGCTCGTCGACCCGGCGTACGCCGACCGCACCGTCATGCTCGCAACAGTGCTGCCGATGGCCTGGCCCGGCATGGTGCGCGGTGACGGCAGCATCTTCGTCGGCCTCCAGTCGCCGGGGCGGTCCGGCGACGTCGCGCGCGACCTCGGCCAGGTGCTTGCCCGGGCGCTGGAGGCTCCGCCGGGCACGCCGATCGACCGGCTCGACCGCGACAGCGACGCCCCGCGCATCCAGGACCTGATCGACCCGGCGCCGCTGCAGGTCACGGTGGAGAACGCGTTCGACTTCTGGATCGCCGGCGTCGCCGACCGCAGCGCCGAGGTCACGTCCGCGCTGGAGAGCGCCAACGCGACCATCGTGCCGACCGAGCGGCTCACCGGCGTGGACGCGGCGTACTGGTGCCGGCTGCGGCAGCGCAGCCACCTGCGCTGGGCGCTGCCCTACGACGAGGACCCGCTCCTCGACGCGCTGGCCAAGCTGGCGGCGGCCCGCGAGCTCACGATCGGTGCGGACACCAAGTACGTCGGGGCGTTCCGTGCGCACGGCCTGCTGGTGCCGGTCTGGGACCTCCCGGTCGAGGCCACCGCGGCTGACGTCGAGGCGCCGGCGGCCGCGCTGCGCGACCGGATCGAGGAGCTGATGGCCGACCCCGAGCCGTTGTCGGGCGAGGAGCGCCGGGTCAGGTCCGGCCTGCTGAGCCGGCAGCTGACGCTGCGCTGAGCGCGGCGGCCACTCCGATGACACCTGGGCTTCAGGAAGTATTTGACGTTGCACTCTTTTTGGCTACGCTTGTTCTTGCTCGGGCGTCGTCGCATCCCCCGTCGACGATGCCCGAGCACCTTGCTGTCCGGGCCCGGTTCGCGCGCACCGGATGACCGAGCCGCCCGACTACGACGTGGTCGTCATCGGCACCGGTCCGGCGGGTGCGACGGCGGCCCGGGTCGCTGCGGAGCGCGGGGCGCGGACGCTGCTCGTCGACCGGGCCGAGGTGCCGCGCTACAAGTGCTGCGGCGGCGGGCTGGTCGGCCTCTCGCGCGCCAACCTGCCGCTCGACCTGGCCCCGCTGACGCGGGACGAGGTCACCCGGGTCACCTTCAGCAAGGCGGGTCGGCAGGCCTGCACCCGCCGGTCGCGTCGCGGCCCGGTGTTCCAGCTGGTGATGCGCTCCGAGCTCGATGCTGCGCTCGTCGCGCTGGCGGTGGCGGCCGGCGCCGAGCTGCGCACCGGGTGCGCTGTCACCGGGCTCTCCGAGCGGGCCGGCGTCGTCACCGTGTCCACCAGGCTGGGTGACGTCGGCGCGCGCGTCGTCGTCGGTGCCGACGGGACCGGCGGCCGGAGCGGCCGGTACGTCGGCGTCGTCCCGGCGCAGGTCGACCTCGGCCTGGAAGGTGAGTTTCCCACTCCGCCGGCGCGGGCGGCGTACTGGTCGGGACGCGTGCAGATCGACTGGGGCCGTGTCCCCGGGTCCTACGGCTGGGTCTTCCCGAAGGGCGACCTGCTGACGGTCGGCGTGATCGGTCGGCGTGCGGACGGGGACGCGCTGCGCAGCTACTACGCCGAGCTCGTCGCGCGCGTCGGACTCGGGGACGTCCAGCCGACGACGTTCTCCGGGCATCTCACCCGGTGCCGGGCGGAGGGCTCGCCGCTCCGGCGCGGCCGCGTGCTCGTCGCCGGTGACGCTGCCGGGCTGCTGGAGCCGTGGACGCGCGAGGGCATCTCGTACGCCCTGCGGTCCGGGCTGCTCGCCGGCCAGGCCGCCGCCGCCGCTGTGGTGGCGGCCCGGTCGGGAGACGACCGCCGCGCGGATGCCGCGCTCTCGGCGTACGCCGACCGGGTGGCGGAGCAGCTCACCGTCGAGATGGCGGCGGGCCGGCTGTTCCTGCGGGCGTTCGAGCGCAACCGGCAGGTGTTCCACGGTTTCGTCGCCGGCGTCCCTGGCGGGTGGCGGCTGTTCACCAGGCTGGTGGCGGGCGAGACGACGCTGCGCGCGCAAGCCGCCCGCGCTCCGGTGCGGCTGCTGCTGCGCGGGCTGGGCCGCGGTGCAGTCCCCAGCGCAGTGGCTACTCCGCCCACCGCGGGGTGAACGGCTCGCCGTCGCCGATGCGCGCCCGGGCACCTACGGGCAGCACGGCGACCGCCTCGAACTCCTGCTCCCCGGTGGAGAGGCACAGCTCGGTCCCGGCGGGGACGACGAGTGCGTCGCTGGGCCGCACAGCGTAGGAGGGTGTCGCCGATGACCGCGCTGCAGGCGCCGCGTAGCGTGACGATCGTCTCTTCACCGTCCAGCGAGTGCGGCGTCCCGGCATTGTGTGCAGGCACGGTAACCCGCCAGACCGCTGTCGCCGTCGCGCCGCGGCTTGGGGCGGCGAGCCCGATGAACTTCTTCGCGTGCAGGTGGTAGACCGGTGCATCGTCGAGCGGGATGTGCGGCATGGACGTCTCCTCCGGCGGTTACGTAACTGTAGTTACGTAACCTGGACGAGGTAGATTCATGTGTCGACGGACGGAGTGCGGCGTGCGCGAGCAGGTGGACATCGGCATCCTGATCGGACTGGCCTGGCACGACTTCGTCCAGGCGCTCCAGGCCGACCTCTCGGCTCGTGGGTACGACGACAACGGCTCGTCGTACGGCTACGTCTTCCGCGCCGTCGACCGCGGGACGCTGTCAGTGAGCGAGCTCGCCAAGCGGCTCGGGACGACGTCGCAGGCCGTCACGAAGCTGGTGAACGAGATGCAGGCCGCCGGCTACGTCGAGCGGGTGTCCGACCCGGACGACGCGCGGGTCACTCTGGTGCGCCTGGCGCCGCGGGGACGAGCGGCGCTGGCTGCGGCGCGGCGCTTCCACCACCGCTTCGAACGGGGGCTCGTCGAGCGGCACGGGGAGCGGAGCGTGGCGGCGCTCCGTGCGGTCCTGTCCGGGGTCGTGGAGGGAGCGACCGCCGAGCCGCCGCACCGCCGGACGATCCGCCCGTTCTGAGCGGGCGTTTGGTAGGCGCGACACGGGTAGGTGGTCGCGCAGGAGGTGCGCCGCACATGTTGTTCGTCGGTATGTACGCAGTGCTCGCAGTGGTGTTCGCAGTGATCGGTCTGCTGGTGGAGGACTTCCGCTGGATGCTCGTCCTCGCGGCGGCGGCCGCGATCGGCGCGATCGTCGTGGCGCTGAAGGCGCGGCGTACGCCGACCAGCTGAGCCGCGGCGAGCCCGGTCAGCCGACGGGGTCGCGGGTGATCGGGCATCTCATGCACCGCGGCCCGCCGCGACCGCTGCCGAGCTCGCTGCCCGGGATGGCGATCACCTCGATGCCGGCGGCGTCCAGCGACCGGTTGGTCTCGACGTTGCGCTCGTAGGCCAGCGCGAGGCGCGGCGCGATGCACAGCGTGTTGTTGCCGTCGTCCCACTGCTCGCGCTCGGCGGTGACCGGGTCGAGACCCGTGTCGATCACGTGCAGCGTGTCGATCTGCATCGCCTTGGCGGCGGCGACGAGGAACGGCTCGCGTCGGCTGATGTCGAGCGACTCGCCGTTCGCCGTGACCGTGTAGGCCTGCAGCACGTCCGCCATCGGCGGGTACATCACCGCCCGGTCGACGTCGACCATCGTGAAGATCGTGTCGAGGTGCATGGTCGCGCGGCGCTGCTCGATCGGTACGGCGAGGACCGTGTGCGCCGCGCCGGTGGCGAAGGCACGCAGCGCGATCGCCTCGACGCCGGCCGGCCTGGTCCGCTCACCGACCCCGATCGCGACCACTCCGTCGGCCAGGACCAGGCAGTCACCCCCCTCGACCCAGGCCTGCTCGTGCAGTCCGTCGTACAGCCGCTCGGTGCCGGCGAACCTCGGGTGGTGCCGGTAGATCGCACCGGTCAGCGACGCCTCGCGCTGCCGGGCCGGCATGGACGGGTGCGTCACCGCGACCCGGTCGCCGACCCACACCGACGAGTCGCGGGTGAACAGCACGTTGGGCAGCGGCGGGATCACGAAGTCGTGCGCGTCCATCATCGTGAACACGACGCCGTGTCCCGACCCCAGCTCCTCGTGGGCGAGCCCGTCGATCAGCACGTCGGCGAGGTCGTCGGCCGGGAGCCCGTGCAGGTGCGTCCGCAGGACGCCGCGCAGCAGGGGCCCGGTCTGCCACGCCGGCAGCGCGTCCTCGACGACCTCGTCGCGCGCCGCCGGCACGGCCAGCGCCTCGACCAGCAGGTCGCGCAGGTAGAGCACCTCGACGCCGCGGCTGGTGAGGGCCGCGGCGAACGCGTCGTGCTCGTCCTGTGCCCGGCTGACCCACGGGATGCCGTCGAAGAGCAGGTCGGCGTTGTTGCGGGGGGTGAGGCGCTTGAGCTCGTTGCCCGGCCGGTGCAGCAGCACCGTCCGCAGCCGCCCGACCTCGCTGGTGACGCAGGGCCGGGCGGGCCCGCGTGCGCTGTCGTCCGCCATGGTGGCGAATGTACCGGTGCACCGGTGGCGCTGCCGCCGTGGTGACGGCACATTGGTGCGGTGACCTCCCCGCCGCGGCAGCACGACGAGCTCAGCCTCGGCACCGACCGCCCGCGCGCGCTCTGGCCGCGCGGCTGGCTCGCGACGACGGTGCTGGTCGCAGCGGTGGCCGCTGCCGCCGGGCACCAGGTCGGGCGGCGGAGCGCGCCCGACGCGGCCGCACCGAGCGTCCCGCCGAGCCCGTCCGCGACCCCGGCCGGCACCGCCGGGCCGCCAGCACCGGACGTCGTCGGCGGTCAGCCCACCGCGACGGCGTTCGCGGGACCGCGGATCGGCGCGGCGGTCGCCGGGCGGCTGGTCGTCGCCGGGCGCGACGTAGTCGTTCGCGCGGTCGCGCCGGACGCGGTCCCGGAGCCGGTCACCGGGCTGCCGACCCGCGCGCAGGTGCGCAGGGTGCTGCCGGTGCGGGGCGGGGTGCTGCTCCTCGCGGTCGATCCGGCCGTCTCGGACGACGTGGCGGGCGAGGTGTTCCTCCTCCCCGACGGTACGACGGCGGCGCGGCCGCTCGGCGTCACCGCGGTCAACGTGCTGCCCGGCACGACGGACGAGACCTTCTGGGTGGACGACCCGGACCGGCCGGCCGCCCGCGGCCGCGCCGCCGAGTACGCGCTGTCCGGCCGGCTGGTCCGCCGCGAGGAGTACGCCGCCGGGTGGTCGCTCATCCGCGGGGTGGTCGGCGGGCTGCTGATGCGGGAGACCGGGTCGGCCGGTTCCTCGACGGGCGTGACGGTGTGGGACTCGGCGAAGGGCGAGACACCGGTGCGGCTCCCGCGGGCCAGCGTGGTCGTCGCGACGACACCGACGCTGCTCGCCTGGCAGAGCGGGGAGTGCCTCGTGCCGCTGCCCGACTCCTGCGTCGTCCACGTCACTGAACTGCGGACGAGGACGACGTACCCGGTGCCGCTGCCGGAGGGCTACGGCCTGGCCTTCGGCAGCTTCTCGCCCGGCGGGTCGCGGCTCGCCCTCGCGATGTTCCGCGACGCCGACCTGCCCCTGTACGCCGACGGTGCCGTGGTCGACCTGACCTCCGGCGAGCTCACCCGGCTGCAGGGCGCCGCGTTCACGCCACCGGGCAGCTCGCACCTCGCGTGGACGCCGGACGGCAACGGTCTCGTCCTCGGCGCGGCCGGGGCGGGGACGACCAGGCTGGCGGCGTGGCGCGACGGCGACGCCGGCGTCGCACTGCTCGACGGTCAGTACGCCGACCTCGCCGGGCTGGCGATCAGGTAGTGGCCCGGCCCGGTCGGTGCACGGGCGCTTCCGGGCGGAACGTCCTCGGCTCGGGCGGAGTCCTACCGTCATGAGCCCTGACCGCGCCGACGAGCTGTCGTACGGCGACGAGCGATCCGCGCCGCTGTGGCCGCGCGGCTGGCTGGTGATCACCGCGCTGGTCGCCGGCGCGGCACTCGCCGCGGGCCTGCAGCTCGGCCGGCGCGGGGTGCAGCGCGACTCCTCGGGCGGGCCGCCGCTGCCGTCGGCACCGGTGACCGCGACGGTGACCGCCACCGCGACGGCGACCGTCACCCCGCCGGCGGCCGCGACCGCGACCGCATCCCCGTCGCCGGCGCCGGCGCCGACGGCGCTGACCGGACCGTCGCTGGACCACGACATCGACGGCGAGGTGATCATCGGCGGCCGCGAAGCCGCGCTGCTCGACCTGGGCTCGCGCCGGTACCGCCGGATCACCGGGCTGCGCGCGGGCGAGCGGCTCGAGACAGCGGTGCAGACCGCGGCCGGCACGGTGCTGCTCACCTACTCCGGCGACGCGGTGGACGGCCGGCCCGCCTCGCTCTACCTGCTGCCACCGCGATCGACCGCGGCCACCCGGCTCTCGGCGGGCGCCGCGTGGACGATGCGCGGCGGCACGCCTCGGACGTTCTGGACGTGGCGCGAAGGCCCACCGGCGGGCGCCAACGGCGCGCTGAGTCAGACCGGTGAGGAGCGCCGCGCCGACGGGTCGGTGGTCCGCCGGGTGACGCTGCCCCCCG
>DASQMY010000416.1:0-3265 GCA_035645255.1 Mycobacteriales bacterium | reverse complement strand
CACCGGCTCGCCCGGGAGCCCCTCCTGGACCCAGGCCTCGCCGACCCGGCCGAGCGCGCGCGGCGCGAGCCCGGTCGGATCGAGCCGTTGCAGCGCCGCGTGCTCCGCCGCCGCGCGCGGGTCGTCGCCGCGCGGCAGCTTGCACACGAGCAGGGGGTGCGTCGGCTCGCCGAACACGAACACCGTCTCGGCGGCGGACCGGGGGAGCATCAGCACCGACAGCTCCGGTGGCCGAGCGGGGAGCCGGGGCGACCCCGCGGCCAGCTCCGGCCACCGCTCGGTGAGGGCGCGGCGCAAGTCGTCCAGAGCTGGCTGGCCGACGCGTCGCCGGGCCTGCGCGGCGACGGTCACCGGCGCACGCAGCAAACCGCGGCGCGCGGCGGCCGCCTGCACTGCACCCAGCCGGCGTCGTGCCGGCAGCGAGTTGCGCAGCGCCTGGGTCATCAGCAGCCCGAGATAGCGGCTGGGGTGCCGGGATGACACGTCGACGGTCGCCCGCCACGGGCGCTGCATCTCGACGTACTGGTGTGCCGGCACGCGGTGAGTCTAGGAGCGGGATCCGCCGCCGTGCGCCGATCGTGCGGTCGCGTTGCTAGCGTGACGTGGTGCGCTCCGCCCTGATAGTCGACGACGGCCGCAGCCGTACGGCGCTCGGTGCAGCCCGGGCGCTCGGCTCGGCCGGGTGGCGGGTGGGGCTCGGGTCACCCGCTCCAGGAGGCTTCGTCCAGGCGTCGCGGCACGTCTCGGCCTGGCACGCCGTACCCCCCGCGTCGTCGTCGGGCGCGGCTTTCGACGCAGCAGTCGTCGCGGCAGTCGCGGCAGGACGCTACGACATCGTGTTCGCCACCGGGGACGCCGAGGTGCTCGCCCTGTCTGCGGTTCGCGACCGCCTGGCCGCCGTCGTGCCCTACCCGCCGCACGCGACCCTGCTGGCGTCGATCGACAAGCTCGAGCTTGCACGCGCCGCCGCTGCGGCCGGGCTCAGCGCGCCGTGGACCGCGCTGGCGGCCGACGTAGCCGACGCCGATCTCGAGCGGCCGCTGATCGTCAAGGCGCGGCTGCACTGGACGCCGGGGAGCATCACCGACGTGTCTCGCTTCGCGGCCACACCGACGGGGACGGCAGCCGGGGTAAGGGCGTGCGCTGCGCAGATCGCCGCCGCGGGCGGCGAGGCCGTCGTGCAGGAGCTCGTGACCGGTGTGCTGACAGCATTCGTCGCCGTCACCGACGCCGCGTCCGAAGTTCTCGTCGCCTGCCAGCAGCGGGCCGAGCGCGTCTTCCCGGTCGGGGCGGGCAACTCGGTTCGTGCGGTGACGACCGAGCCGAGCGAGCAGCTGGCGCGCGGGGCCGCCCGGCTACTGACAGACCTCGGCTGGGTCGGACTGGCGCAGCTGCAGTTCGTCGACGACGGGACGCGTCCGCCGATGCTTATCGACCTCAATGGGCGCTTCTACGGCTCGATGCCGCTCGCCGTCGGCGCTGGGGTCAACCTCCCGGCGATCTGGGCCGCCAGCGCGCTGGGCGACCGACTGCCGCCGGTCGGCCAGGCCCGGCCGGGGGTGCGGTTCTCCTCGCTCGCGCTCGACCTGCGACGCGCGGTCGCGGAGCGGCACGGGGGTCTGCTGTCGGACCTGGCCGCGAGCGTGCTCGGCTCGGTCGGCGCGGTGCACGCCGTTTGGGACCGGACCGACCCGGCTCCGGCGCGCCGCCAGGCCCGGGACGCGGTGGTCAGCCGGCTGAGGGGGCTTCGGGGTCGGCGGCCCTGACCCGCCGGCCGCGGGGCAGCACGGCGCGGATGACCTCCACCTGCTCCGGATCGGTGCGGCGCGCCAGCAGGTACCACGCGGCGACGTAGCCGGCCCCGCCGAGCAGCACCTCGACCAGCGTCGGCAACGGGCTCACCCACAGCCATCCGGCCAGCAGGAGCGCCGCCGGTCCGGCCTGGGCGTAGGGGCGGACGAGCCGCGGCCGCACCGACGACTCACGGAGGAACCAGCTGACGAACGCGGCATTGACGGCGTACGACGCGGTGGTGGCGATCGCCGCGCCGGTCCCGCCGAGCTGCGGGATCAGCGCGAGGTTCAGCGCGACGTTGGTTGCCAGCGCGGCGCTCGCCGACGCGAGCATCCCGCGCGCCCGCCGGGCGGCCTGCAGCGCCGAGTTGCCGAGGTAGACGACGACGTAGAGCACTGGGGAGACGGCGAGCCACCGAAGCGCGCCGGCCGACGCGTCGGCGTACCGCTGGCCGTAGAGGATGCGCAGCACGCCCTCCGCGTCGACCAGGCAGATCGCGGCGAACGGGAGGTAGAAGAACGACGCGGCGCTGATCCCGCGCTCGAGACCGCGCGTGATCATGTCCGGTCGGCCCCCCGCGCTCATCAACGGGAAGAGGCTGCTCCGCAGCGCGTAGGCGAGGAACAGCACGGTCTCCAGCAGCCGGTAGGCCGCCGCGTAGGCAGCCACCTGCTCGTCGCCCTTCATCGCAGCCAGCAGGACGGCGTCCAGACGGAACAGCAGCATCAGGACCAGCGCGCTGAGTCCTACGGTGCCGGTACGGCGGAGGAAGGCGACCAGCTCGACGCGGTCCAGGCCGAGCAGCGTCGGGCGCACCCCGAAGCTGCGCACGGCACGAAGGTGCAGCACCAGCCCGACCACGGCGCCGACCAGGAACGCAGCTGCCATCCCGACGACGCCCCAGCCGAGCAGCAGGGCCGCGGTGATGAGGACCGCGGTGAAGGTCCGCTGCGCCAACAGCGCGCGCGCAGTCGTCGCCTGGCGCAGCGCGGCGCTGGCCACCGACCGGGTCGTGTCACTCCACAGCTCGAGGCCGATCGCGAGCATGACCAGGACGAGCGCGGCGCGGCTCTGCGGGGTCGGCCGGGACAGCCAGGCGACTCCGCCGGCGACGAGGAAGGCAGGTACTGCGATCAGCGTCTGCCACGTCACGGTGTAGGACGTGAGCTCGCCGAGCCGATGTGGCTCGACCGACGCCTCACGCACGAGTACCGAGTCGAAGCCCCACTCGGCGAGCGACGAGATCAGCGTCGCCAGCGACAGCGCGAAGAAAAAGGCGCCGAAGTCGGCCTGGCTCAGCTCCCTGGCGGCGACGAACGTCCAGATCAGCGTCGTCGCCTTCCCGACGACCTGCGCGACCGCGACGATCGCGGCGCCGCGCGCGGCGCGCCTCGTGACGGCTCCGACCTCGGTGCCCTGGGTCACCTCACCGCTCTCCACTGCTGTAGACCCCGGAAGCGTACGAGCGGCT
>DASQMY010000415.1:0-2655 GCA_035645255.1 Mycobacteriales bacterium | reverse complement strand
ATCACTCCGTACCAGCGCCGCTACTCGCTAGACAGGTCCGGCTGAGCCGGCCGGGTAGTCGAGCAACGGCGCCGCGCCCGCGCGCCAGGCGGCGAGAATCGGGTCGATGATCCGCCAGGACTCCTCGGCCTCGTCGCCGCGGATCGACAGCGCTGCGTCGCCCGCCAGCGCCGCGAGCAGCACCTGGCTGTACGGCGGCAGTGCGGCCGGCGCGAGCGAGGTCGCCAGCTCGGCCGGCTCCACGTCGAACGGGTCGCCGATGCCGTTGAAGTTGACGCCCAGCGAGACCCGGTCGGGGTCGAGGGAGAGGCGCAGCTCGTTGCTGGTGCCCGGCTGGTCGGCGCCGAACGTCAGGTGCGGCACCGGCCGGAACCGCAGGCAGATCTCGCGCCGGCCGACGCCCAGCGCCTTCCCGGACCGGAGCGTGAACGGCACGCCCGACCAGCGCCAGTTGTCGACGTGCAGCGTCACCTGCGCGAACGTCTCGGTGCCCCGCGCGGCGTCGACACCCGGCTCGTCGACGTACGACGGCACGTTATGCCCGTCGACGCTGCCCGCGGTGTAGCGGCCGCGCACGGCGTCCCGAGCGACGTCCTCCGGCGTCAGGGTCCGCACGGCTCGCAGCAGGTCGATCTTGCGGTCGCGCAGGTCGTTCTCGTGCAGCGAGGTCGGCGGCTCCATCGCCACGAGGGACATCAGCTGCAGCAGGTGGTTCTGCAGCATGTCCTGCAGCGCACCGGCCTTGTCGTAGTAGCCGGCCCGGCCCGCGAGCGCGATCGTCTCGTCCCAAACAACGTCGACCCGCTCGACGTGCAGCGAGTTCCAGAGCGGCTCGAACACCCGGTTGGCGAACCGCAGGCCGAGCACGTTGTAGACCGTCTGCTTGGCCAGGAAGTGGTCGACGCGGAAGACGTGGTCCTCGGGCACGACGGTCAGCACCTTCTCGTTCAGCCGCCGGGCGGTCTCCTCGCTCTGCCCGAACGGCTTCTCCACCACCAGCCGGCTGCCGGCCGGCAGGCCGACGCCGGCGAGCGCGTCCACCGCGCCGGCGAAGACCGCGTGCGGGAGCGCGAGGTAGGCGATCACCGGCGTGCCCGCGTCGACCTGCCCGGCGAACACGGCCTCGAGCGCTGCCTGGTCGGTCACGTCGGCGGACTCGTAGTTCAGCCGCTCGCCGAACGCCTGCGCGGCGGCCGGCGTCAGCTCGGACCCGGCGCGGGACAGCCGCTCGACGGTGTGCTCCCGGAAGCGCTCGTCGGTCCAGTCCTCGCGGCCGACACCGATGATCTCGAGGTCCGGCGGCAGCAGGTCTTCCGCCTGCAGAGTGGCGAGGGCGGGCAGCAGGTATCTACCGGCCAGGTCGCCGGTGACGCCGAGGATCGCGAGCGTCTCGGCGGTCACTCGCTGGGTACGGCGACCGGGCGCGGCCGCACCTGCAGCTCGCCCATCAGCTGCGCGGTCGCCGCGGCGATCTGCTCGACCGCCTGCTCGAACGCCGCGGTGTTGGCGCGGCCCGGCGTGCGGAACCCGCTCACCTTCCGGACGTACTGCAGCGCGGCGGCCCGGATGTCGGTGTCGGTCAGCTCGTCGACGTACGGCGGACGCAGGGTCTTGATGCTTCGGCACATGCGGCGAGCATAGGACGGCTACTTGGCCGGGGTCTCCTCGGTGACCGGGTCGGCCTTGGCCGGGGAGCCGAACCGGCGGCCGCTGTGGCCGCGCCGGTTGAGGAACGGGTGGAACGTCACCGGGATGCGGGTGACGGTGCCGGCGTCGGTCGGCGCCGGGGGCGCGGACTGCGAGCCGGTGTCGGGTCGCGTCGCGTCGTCGACGATCTCGCCCGTCGGCATCAGCCTGGCGACCTTGCACTCGCGCGCCCAGCGGCCGGCGGCGGCGTCGCCGTCCTTGCTGTTGAGCCGTTTGCCGACCAGCAGCGGGACGACCTCCTCCCACGCCGGCGTGCCGGGCGGCACGTCGTCGACTGCCGCGCGCCAGGTAACCAGCCGCCCGCCGTTGGCCTTGGAGCGGACGACGACGACGGCGTTCTCCGCCTCGGCGAGCCCGGGGACCTGCTGCTCGGAGCCTCCGTGTACGACGTAGACCGCGCCCTCGTGCCAGACGTGCCAGACCGGGCGGTGCGACTGGCCCTGGAGACCTTCGACGCCGAGCCAGACGAGCTCGGACTTCTTGGTCGCCTCGTCGATCAGCGACGGCACGACTGCGGGCGGCCCACCGACGGCGCCCGGGCCGGGCGCGACGAAGACCGGCACGCCGGGCACCACCTCGCCGTCGACGGTGAAGATCAGCTCGTAGTCGCCGACCGGGAGCTTGACGTCGCGCACGACGTCGTCGAAGTCGTCGGTGTAGTACTCGCCGAGCAGCTCGATGATCCGCGGCTCGGACCGGAACCGGGTGGCCCGCGTCGCCGCGTCGACGATGCGGAACTGCTCCTTGTACGAGCCCTGCGGCCCGGTCCAGCCGCGGCGCACGCTGAACGGGCGGACCGCCCCGCCGGCGCTGCCGTAGACGTAGACGACCGGGTCCTGCGAGCCCTCGGCGTACTCGGCAGCGTCGATCGCGATGGCGTAGCGCAGGCGGGCCTTGGGCACGGGAGCTCCGGTACGTCGGACGGGTTGCTGGGGCGGGCGGGCACCG
>DASQMY010000414.1:0-2116 GCA_035645255.1 Mycobacteriales bacterium | reverse complement strand
CCGTGCCGCCCGGTCAAGCTCGAGCAGTACCGGACGAAGCGCCGCTACCGCCCGGTGGCCGCGCCGGTCACGATCCGCATCCCGGCCGCCAAGGTCAACGCGTCGATCGAGCGGCTCGGTGTCGCGGCCGACGGGACGATCGCCGTACCGAAGGACTTCGACGCCGCGGGCTGGTACGCCGGCGGTCCTCGTCCGGGACAGCCGGGGCCGGCGGTCATCCTCGGTCACGTCGACAGCCGCCGTGGCCCGGCCGTGTTCTTCCACGTGTCCCACCTGCGCAACGGCGCCAAGGTCTACGTCGACCGCGCGGACGGCAGCACCGCGACGTTCCGCGTCACCAGGCGACTGCAGACGCCGAAGAAGGCCTTCCCCACCGACGAGGTCTACGCACCGACCCTCGAGCCGGGGTTGCGGCTGGTCACCTGTGGCGGGACTTTCGACACCGGCACCGGCCACTACCGCGACAACGTCGTCGTGTTCGCCGAGCCGGCCTGACATGCGCCGCGCGGTAGCGGGACTGGTCGCGGTCGGAGTCTGCTGGCTCGCGCCGCCGGCGAGCGCCGACCACGCGCCGCTGCACGTCCGGGCGGCGGTTGCGTCGTCGGAGCGCGCCGGCTGGCTGGTCGCGGATGCCCGCCCGGCCTTGTCGGGTGCGCAGTACACCGTGCTCGCCGACGGGGATGCCATCGACACGTCCGCGACGCCGCTCGTCGGCGAGCGTACCGGCGTGTCGGTGATCATGGACGCGGCGGCCCCGGAACCGGTCCGGCAGGCCGGCGCGTCCGGTGTCGCCAACTTCGTCCTGCAGCTCCCCGATTCGGTGACCGCCGCGGTGGTGGCCGACCGCGACGAGCCCGCCGTGCTGGCCCCGCCGGGCAGCGCCTCGGCCGCGGTCTCCGCACTTGTCGGCATGCGCGGGGCAACCGACCGCGCGACCGGAGCGGCGATCAGCCTGGCGCTGCAGCAGTTTCCGAGCGGGGCGCGCGGCCGGCTGGTCGTCATGCACACCGCCGCCGCCGAGGTAGCCGGCGAACCGGCGGAGCGGCTGGCCGAACGGCTGGGCGCGGCCGGCGCCGTGCTCGTCGTGGTCGTGCCGGCCGGTACGCCGACGCAGTACTGGTCCGCCGTGGCGGACGCCACCGGTGGGCTGGTCGTGCGCGCCGAGCCGGCCGAGCCGATGACAGCGTTCGACCGCGTCGCCGCCGTGACCAGGACCCGCCACCGGGTGTCGTTCTCGTCGCGGCGGGCGCTCCCGGCGAGCGTCAGCCTGCAGGCGCGAGGCAGCGACGGGAGCGTCACGGAAGTCCCTGCGTCGCTCAGCCGGCCGGCGGGGGCGGCCACTCCGACCCCCTCGATGAGTGCGGCGCCCGCCGACTCCCCGACCGGCTCCGCGGGCGCGGCACCCGCCGCCACAGCGACGACGTCCGCGGGTGCGGCACCCGCGGCGACCCCGTCGACGGCTGCTGCACGCTCGCCCACGCGCGCGGTGTCGCCCACGGAGGTTCGGCCGACACGCTCATCAGCAGCACCCGACGAACGGAGAAGCTCCGTGGTCGACGTCGTCATCGGCATGGTCTTGATCCTCATCGCGGCAGTGCTGATCGTCGCCGCGGCCGTGGGGGCCATGGTCCGGTCCGACCGCCGGGCCGGTCTCAGCCGGGGCTTCGCCGACGGGATCGGCGGCTTCGTCGCCGAGGGGATCGCGTTGGTGCGCGACGCCACACGCGCGCGGTTCGGCCGTGACGACGAACAGCTGCGCGCCGCCGACGCCGCTCCGGTGATGCTTGCGAACCTCGACCGGTTCGGCAGTGGCGACGTACGCACCCTGCACCCGTCGGAGGTCGCCGAGGCCACTGGTGCTACGCCGGACGTCGCACCGCGGCCGGCGACAGCGTCTACGCCGGTCGCGCCGACGCCCGCTGCGCCGACGCCGGGGGTGCCGGCGCGGGTGGGACCGCCGCGGGTGGCCGAGGCGTTCGCGGCACCGCTGGCCGCGAGCCGCCCGGCTGTGCCGACGAGCAACGGCTCCAATGGGACCAGCCAGCCGGCTCGTCCGCCGGTCCGCCGGGAGCGCGAAGCGAACGGACGTCCGGCCGCGGCCGGGCCGCCGCCGCCT
>DASQMY010000413.1:0-11077 GCA_035645255.1 Mycobacteriales bacterium | reverse complement strand
CCAGCTCGGCGCTGGCCGGGGCCGGTCGCGAGGCCGGGTCGTTGGCACCGACGCGGTGTCGATGTGGTTGACGCCGAGCTCGACCGCCCGCCGGAGTACGGCGACGGCGCGTCGGCGCTCGCTCGGGCTGCCGTCCGCGTTCGCGGTGAGCCGCATCGCGCCGAAGCCCAGCCGGTTGACGGTCCGATCGCCGAGGCGCCACGTCCCGGCTGCGGCGGCGCCCGCGGTCATGGCGCCCCGGGCACGAAGCTGATGTGCGCCGCGACGATCCGCCAGTCGCCGGTAGCTCCCGAGATCCACGTACGCGTGTAGCGCAGCCGGGTCGCGAACGGAGCGCCGGCGTTCACGCCCTCGACCCACGCGCGCAGCGCGGTGACACCCGTGCTGCCGTCGACGAGCAGCTGCAGGTCCTCTTCGACGAGCTTGTCGATCTTCAGCACCCCGGCGCGGTGCATCGCGAGGTCGTCAGCCTTGGTGGCCGACGCGCCGTCCGGCCCGGTGATGATCACGCGATCGTCGACGAGTCGGTCGAGCTCCGCGACGTCGCCCGCGAGCTGTGCGGCCTGCAGGCGACGCTCCGCTGCCAGCAGCGCGTCGGTTGCGTCTTCGTGCGTCATGGCGAGCTCCCTGTGTGGGGCGGTTGCTGGCGAGCAGCCTGCTCGCGCCGCGATTCGTGCGTGAGCGCCCGATTGTGTCGCCCAGGTGAACACGTCGTCGCGCCGCAGAGCGGTCCCCGCTGGCCGACACAGCGTTGTCGCGCGACGATGGGGGACATGCGCCTACGCCGTGCCGCCGCCGTGACCGTCCTCGCTCCGTTCCTGCTGGTCTGCGTCGGCTGCGGTGACGACGGCGGTTCAGCCGGTCAGCCGGCCGGGGCTGCGTCCACCGCGGCCACGACGCAGTCGCCCCAGAGCACGGCGCAGTCGCCCAAGAGGGCTAAGGGCAAGGAGGCGCCCGGCTTCTCGGTGCAGGCGTTCACCGCGGGCGGCGAGACGCTGGATCTGGCGGCGCTGCGCGCAAAGGGTCCGGTCGTCGTCAACTTCTTCGAGTCCTGGTGCGGGACCTGCAACCACGAGCAGCCCGACCTCGACGCGGCCGCGACGGCGTACGCCGGACGGGTCAGCTTCGTCGGCCTGAGCAACCGCGACACGCTCGAGGACGGCCGCGCCTACGCCAAGACGCATCGCGTCCCATATCCGCTCGCGCACGCGCCGGACGTCTGGGCGGCATACGGCGTCCCGCATCAGCCGGTGACCGTGGTGATCGCGGCCGACGGCCGCGAGCTGAAGCGCTGGTCCGGTGCGGTCACCGAGGAGCAGCTCGCCGAAGCGCTGGACGCGGCGCTCGCCTCCTAGCTAGACGACCGGCTCGTCGGGCGCGGAGGTGTCGGCGACGTCCGCGTGCGACCACTTCAGCTGGAACTCCACCTCTTCCTCCCCGTCGCCCCGCTCGTGCTCGACGCTGAACTGCGCCCTGGCCGGGACGCGGATGCGCTCGCCCGCGACCTGGATCCGAAACGGCTTGCCGGTCTCCAGGGCGTCCGCCAGGCGCCGCAGCTTGGCGACCACCTCGGCGGGGGAGTAGGACCGCTCCACATCTCTGTCATCAGCCATGGATCGACCCTAGCAAGGGCAACACGGGCCGGGCGTCGCGTGTCGGCAGCCGAGGCGGAGCGGGCCTTGACGGCCGACATGCGTTAGTGGAGACTAACGGTTAGTGGACGCTGACCGAGATCGAGACGGCTGGGACGCGCTTGCGGACGGCACCCGGCGGGCGATCGTCGCGAGCCTGGCGGAACGGCCGCAGGCAGTCGGACAGCTGGCCGCCGCGCTACCGGTGAGCCGCTCCGCCGTCTCGCAGCATCTCAAAGTGCTCAAGGACGCCGGGCTGGTCAACGAGCGGGCCGCCGGCACCCGCCGGATCTACCGGCTCAACCCGGTCGCGCTCGAGGCGCTGCGCGACCAGCTCGACACCTATTGGCAGCGATCGCTCGCCGGCTACGCCGAAGCCGTGGCGGACACCTCCGCACCCCCACCGACAGAGGAGACCTGATGACCACTACCGACACCCGCGCCGTCCGGCGACAGGTCGTCGTGGACGCGCCTCTCGACCGCGCATTCACCGTGTTCACCGAGCGGTTCGGCGACTTCAAGCCGCGCGAGCACAACCTGCTCGCGTCGCCCATCGCCGAGACGGTGTTCGAGCCGCGGGTCGGCGGCAGCATCGTCGATCGCGCCGAGGACGGCAGCGAGTGCCGGTGGGCGCGGATCCTCGCGTATGAGCCGCCGAACCGGGTCGTCTTCAGCTGGGACATCGGCCCGCAGTGGCAGGTGGAGACCGACTTCGACCGGACCAGTGAGGTCGAGGTCCGCTTCATCGCGGACACCCCGCTGCGCACGCGGGTGGAGCTGGAGCACCGGCACCTGGACCGGCACGGCCCCGGTTGGGAGAGTCTCAGCGAGGGTGTCGACGGCGACGGCGGCTGGCCGCTCTACCTGGCCCGCTACGCGGCGCTGTTCGCGCCGGGCAGTGGCTGATCGCCCGCCGTACCGTGGTCCGCGGGCGAGGGGGACGGCGTCGCGACCGGCGACGGACGGTTCACCCCTCGGGGGCTTCGGGCGGTGCGAACAGCACGACCTGTAGGTCCTCGGTGATGCCGACGAACCGGTGCGGCACTCGCGCCGGGACGTAGGCGATCGAGCCGGGAGCTGCCGGACTGCCCACGCCGTCGATCTCGAGCACCGCGCGGCCGCCGAGCACGACGTAGACCTCGTCCTGCTCGTGCGGCTGCTGGGTGTGTCGTCGTGCCCGGCCGGCGGAGCGAACAGCCCGAGCGAGAGCGCCGGCACCCGGAGGAACTCGCGGTAGATCCGGGCTCCGTGCGCGAGCGTCTGCGCGGCGAGGTCGGTTACGAGCGCACTCTCGGCGCTGTGCACAGGTGCGTCGTCCATGCGGTGCAGCGAACCACTCGCCGGCGCCTCGCCGCCACTGCTCTTCGCCCGCCGCGTCAAGGGCGGCGGACGGGCGTCAGGTCACGGCGCCTCGGAGCCGCCGGTCGCGACGGCTCAGGCGCCACAGTCGGTAGCCGACGCCGCCAGTGAGGACGACGAGCCCGCCGACGATCGACCGCCACGGCAGCGTGACGACGAGGACCGCGCAGGCCGCGCCGCCGACGACCTGGAGGGCTCTCGGGTAGCGCCGGTCCGGTCCCGACTGGGTGAGCGCCGCGACGTTCGCGATGAGGTAGTAGAGAAGGACACCGAAGGAGGAGAACCCGATCGCGCCGCGGAGGTCGGCGAAGAGGACGATCGCGCTGACCGCAGCCGCGAGCGCCACCTCCGCGTGGTGCGGGACGCGGTGGACGGGGTGCACCGCCGCGAGCCAGCCAGGCAGGTCCTCGTTCCGCGCCATGGCCAGGCTGGTACGGCCGATCCCGGCGATCAGCGCGAGCAGCGCGCCGAGCGCCGCGGCCGCGCCACCGATCCGGACGATCGGCCCGGCCCAAGACCAGCTGCCGGAGGCGACCGCGGCCGCCAGGGGTGCGCGGCTCGCCGCCACGCCGGCCGCTCCGAGGACGGTGAGGATCGACACCGCCACGAGCACGTAGACGACCAGCGCGCCGAGCAGCGCGATGACGATAGCGCGCGGGATCGTCCGCGCCGGCTCGCGGACCTCCTCGCCCATGGTTGCGATCCGCGCATAACCGGCGAAGGCAAAAAACAGCAGTCCGGCGGACTGCAGGATCCCGTACCAGCCGCCGGCGAGGACGTCGCCCCAGCCACCGAGCCGGTCCAGCCGCGCCGCACCGCCGGTGACGCTGGCGGCCACCACGACGGCCAGAGCCGCGAGCACCACGGTGACGATCACCCGAGTCAGCCGAGCGGTCCGCGTGACCCCGCGATAGTTCACGGACGCCAGTGCGACGACTGCTGCGACCGCCACCGGTCGCGCCCACCCGGCAGGAGCGGCGTACGACGCGAAGGTCAGCGCCATCGCCGAGCAGCTCGCCGTCTTGCCGATGAGGAACCCCCAGCCGGCGATGAAGCCGTACCACTCGCCGAGCCGCTCCCTGCCGTAGACGTACGTCCCGCCGGAGGTCGGGTACTGCGCTGCCAGCTGCGCTGAGGACGTCGCGTTGCAGTAGGCGACGACGGCCGCGACGGCCAGGCCGACGAGCAGGCCACCACCAGCCGCCCTCGCGGCCGGGGTGAAGGCCGCGAAGACGCCGGCACCGATCATCGAGCCGAGTCCGATCACCACGGCGTCGGCGGTGCCGAGCCGGCGCGCGAGAGCAGCGCCAGCGGGCGGAGTCACCATCGGTCGGCTCAGTCAGCCAGCGCCGTTGCGTCGACCGTCGCCAGTCCAGCCGGTGCGCTCCACCCGCCGGCAGCGGCCCGGCTGCGAGCAAACGAGCAGCGACGTCGACGACGCATCAATGCGCTCCAGCCGCGGCTTCTGCACGCCATGCGGGGACCGTATCCCGGCTAGCCGAGCTCGGCAGCGCGCCGCTCCAGATGTTCACGCAACGCGGGTTCGGCCGTCAGGCTGATCGCCTTCGCATAGGCAGCGGCCGCTTCGGCGCGCCGGTCCAGCGATGCGAGCAGATGCGCCCGCGTCGCCCACGCCGGCTGGAAGCGGGCTGCGGCGGGGATCGCGTCGAGCAGGGCCAGCCCCGCAGCCGCGCCGTTGAGGCGGCCGACCACCGCTGCGAGCGACACGTGGGCGCCTAGGGTCGGCGCGATGGTGAGCAGCGCCGTGTGCAGCGTGCGGAGCGTGGCCCAGTCGGTGTCGCCCGTCACCGCCCGTGCGCAGTGGACGGACTGGATCGCGCCTTCGAGCTGGAACCGGCCGATGCGTCCGAAGGCGTGCGCCCGTCGCAGCAACGCCTCGCCCTGCGCGATCAGCCGGTGGTCCCAGCTACCGGTGTCCTGCTCGTCCAGCGGCACGAGCACGCCGCCCCGCATCCGGGCCGGAGCGCGCGCGATGGAGAGTGCGATGAGCGCGGCGAGCCCGAACGACTCCGGGTCCGATCCCAGCAGGGTCGCGAGCGTGTTCGCGAGGTAGAGCGCCTCGGCCCCGAGCGACTCGCGCACAGTGGTGCCGGAGACCAGCTGCCAGTCGATCGCGTACGCGCCGTACACCGCCTCCAGAACGGCGGGGAGCCGGGCCGGCAGGTCCGCCGGGCCGGGGACGACGAACGGGATGCGGGCGTCCCGGATCCGCCGTTTCGCGCGCACGAGCCGCTGCGCCATGGTCGGGGCCGGGATGGCGAACGCCTCGGCTATGGCGGTCGCCTCGAACCCGAGCACCGTCTGCAGCATCAGTGGTGTTCGCATTCCGGCGTCGATCGCGGGGTGCGCGCAGACGAACATCAGCTCCAGCCGTTTGTCCGGTATCCGCTCGACGTCGAAGTCCGCCTCCCACGGCGAGTCCGGCAGCGGCGCGCTGCGGTACGCCGGTGACTTCACCACGTCGAGAATCCGGCGTCGGGCGACCGTGACGAGCCAGCCCTCCGAAGCCGCCGGCACGCCCGACTGCGGCCACGTGCGGAGTGCCCGCTCGAACGCGTCGGCGAGCGCGTCCTCGGCGAGCGAGATGTCGCCGGTACGGGCGGCGAGCACCGCGAGCAGCCGGCCGTACGACGCCCGCGCGATCTCATCCGCCCGTACCGCCGCGTCCATCAACCGGTCCGCTGGCTCACAGCTCACCGTGCCATCGGCCGTCGGCGAAGTGCACCGCCGTCGGGCGGACCTCGATGGTGCCCCACTGCGCCGCGGGGCACTTCTCGGCCCACGCGAGCGCGGCGTCCAGGTCCGGCACGTCGATGATGAAGACCCCGCCGAGCTGCTCCTTGGTGTCGGCGAACGGACCGTCCTGGACGTGGAGCGAGCCGTCCCGCAGCGTCACCGTGGTGGACGTCGCGACGGGCTGCAGCACGTCTGCGGACTGGAGCACGCCCGCCTCGTCGAGCGATGCGGCGTACTGGTGGAACGCCGTCTTCGCAGCGGCGAGGTCCTCCTCGGGGACCTCGGCGCCGTCCGCCTCGGAGTAGTTCAGCAGCAGTGAGTACCGCATGGTTCGTCCTTTCGGCTTGGGTGTCGATACTGGCACCCGAGTGACGACTGAGCGGGCTCCTGATCGACAACCTCGGACATCTTGGGCCCTGCCGGCCGACTTCCTCGACAGTGAGAGGTAGATGGTGTGCGACTTCTCCGCCGGGACCGCCCTCCCTGACGACGTCGTCCGCGTGAATCCGCGGCGTGGTTCCGCAGCAGGGTGCGAGAAGCGATACGGACTGCAGCGGGGCCTACCAGACGGGCCAGGAGTCGTTCGAGCAGCAGGGCCACCGGATGATCGCCGAGGTGCTGGTCGACGGCGGTTGGCGGTCAGGCGTCCAGGCAGGCGGCCGCTGACGTACGGAGCGCTGACACCGCGGCGGCGACGCCCTGGAGTCCCTCGCCGGCGAGGTCCTGGGCGCAGGGGCGTCAGGTCTGGTCGCCCTCGGCACGACGGGCGAACCAGGCAGCCTGACCGACGACGAACGCCACGCGATCGTCGGCGTCGTCGCTCGGGTCTGCCGGGAGCGGTCGGCGCACCTGGTCGTCGGGGCGTCGAGCCTGTGCGCCGTCGACGCCTTGCGCGACTGGCCCGACGTCACCGCCGCGCTGAGCGTCGTACCGCCGTTCACCCGGCCGGGCAAGGCCGGCGTGATCGCCCACTTCGCGAAGCTCGCAGCGCGCAGCCCGGTGCCGCTGGTCATCTACCACGTGCCCCACCGGACCGCGCAGCCGCTCTCCGCGGAGTCGCTGCGCCGGCTCGGGGCGCTGCCCGGCGTCGCCGGCGTTCGGTACGCCGTGAGCGGGTTCGACTCGGACACCCTCAACCTGATGACCGATGTGCCGGACCACTTCGCCGTACTCGCCGGCGATGATCTGTTCAGCTCGCCGATGCTGGCACTCGGCGCGACCGGTGGGATCGTCGGTCCGCGCACGTCGCTACTGCGGAGTTCGTGGCGCTGGCGGCGGCCTGGCGAGCCGGCGACGTCCCAGCCGCCCAGGCGATCGGGCGCCGGTTGGCGCGGCTGTCCGCCGCGCTCTTCGCCGAGCCCAACCCGACCGTGCTCAAGGGGCTGCTGCATGCCCAGGGTCGCATCCCGACGGCCGACGTCCGGTTCCCTGCTCGCCGCTTCTGCCGACAGCGTCGGCGCCGCCGAGCGATCACTCGCCCTGGTCATCCCGACGGCGACCGGGGGAGTCGCGGCCTAGCGTCGGTTCCTCGGCCGTTCGACAGTGATGGCGCGGGACCGGCTCAAACCCGTTGCGGCTGAGGGAACGTCATGCCTAGCGTGGCGTTCCCGGGTGCGCAGGGCGTGCTGGGCTCAGATCCGGTTGACGGTTGGGAAGGCCGAGCCGCATGACGTGTCACCTGGTCGCGCTCTGCTTCGACGCGAACGACCCGCTCCACCTCGCGCGCTTCTGGTCCGGCGTACTGGGTTGGGAGCTGGCGGATGACGGCGCGGACGGGTTGACGCTCCTCCCGGTCGACGACACCGGGTTCAGGCTCCGCTTCCTTCCGACGGACGTCCCGAAGACCGGCCCCAATCAGATGCACTTCGACCTGACGAGCAGGACTGTCGAGGACCAGCAGCAGACCGTCGCGAGGGCCCTCGAGCTGGGCGGCCGGCACATCGACATCGGTCAGCTCCCCGAAGAAGAGCATGTCGTCATGGCCGACCCCGAGGGCAACGAGTTCTGCGTCATCGAGCCGGGCAACAACTTCCTCGCCGACTGCGGATTCATCGGGGCGCTGGCGAGCGACGGTTCGCAGCAGGTCGGCTACTTCTGGAGCGCGGCGCTGGGCTGGCCGCTGGTCTGGGACCAGGACGAGGAGACCGCGATCCGGTCGCCGCACGGCGGTCCCAAGATCACCTGGGGTGGCCCGCCACTCGAGCCGAAGTCGGGACCGAAGTACCGGCTGCACTTCGACGTCGCTCCGCCGGTCGACGGCGATCAGCACGCGGAGGTCGAGCGGCTGCTCTCCCTCGGCGCGACTCGCGTCGACATCGGCCAGGGCGACGTCAGCTGGGTCGTCCTGGCCGACCCCGACGGCCACGAGTTCTGTGTGTTGACGCCGGGACAGGCCGCGCCGCTGGCGTGAACCTCCGCCAACTCGGTGACCAGCCGGAGTTTCGTCGTCCCCGATCGGCGGCATATTCCTTATGTCTCATTGTGCTTCGCTCTGCGCTCGTGCGCGGTCAGGGTCTCTCATGGACGAGCGCAGCAGGACCGCCGATGGCCGGGACCAGACGGCAGACCTTCGCGACGACGCAGCCGATCAGCGCGACACTGACGCCAACACCCGCGACGCTTCGGCGGACCGGCGCGACGACATCAGCAGCCACGACGATCTGGACATCGCGCACCTGCTGGCCCAGGCGCTGACTCGCGACGCCATCGCTGAACGGCGGGACCGCGCAGCGGAGACCCGGGACACCGACACGCGTGCTCGCACGTCTGCGGAGGAACAAGCGTCGTGGCCTCCCGAGGCGCGTGCAGCAAGCCAACAGGCGACGTTGGATCGGGTGCTGGCCGGACGCGACCGCGATGCCTCGGCGCGAGACCGCGCGACGCTGATCGCCGCGCTCGGCCGCTCAGTGGCTCGACGCGAGGAAGCGAGCGAACGTCGTGAGTCGGTAGCTGTCGAGCGCATGGACAACGAGGGTGACCGAGACGCTGCCGAGAAGCGTCGTGACGATGCAGCGGTCGACCGGGACAGTGCCGCGAGGATTAGGGCGAACGCTGATGCTCAGTCCCACTGACCTGACGAGTGAGCCTGAGTTGCAGCGGGCAGTGGCCGCCACGCTGACGCTGCCGCCGGACGTAGCCACGGTTCGCCAAGCACGAGCTTTCGTCCGCAACGTCTGCGGCGCCGCGGGAGTCGCCGCGGACGAGTGCGATACGACGGTGCTCCTTGCCAGCGAGGTCGTCACCAACGCGTTCGTCCACGGACGAAGCGATGCGCGCGTTGCGGTGTCGGTCGCCGTCGGCAGCGTGCGGGTAGAGGTCGGCGACGACAACACACGCCAGCCCACACCATCGGGCGAGCAGGACGGCGCGCTCGACGGCCGCGGGTTGACGATCCTCACGATGCTCGCGTCAGCATGGGGCGTGCGCGAGGAAGCGTTCGGGAAGACGGTCTGGTTCGAGGTGCAGAGACTGCCGCTGGACGAGGAAGCAGCTGCTCCTGGATCAGCGCCGTAGGGCGAGCCCACGAGCCGACGGCAGCAGGTTTGCGGGGAGAAAGCTCCCGGCGTCAGGACGACGGCTCCGTGTCGCGCAGAGACGTCCGGGACAGGATGGGTCCGAGCGTTCGGTCGTCGCCGGCTTCTGCGGAACGACGGGCCACCCCCGCGAGCAGGTCCGCGACCTGGACGCGTGCGTCGTCCTTGGAGTTCACCGTGATCAGCCCAGCCAACGGTGACGCTGCCGGTGGCGACGCGTCGGCGGGGCTGGGCCACCGTGCGGATGCTCGGGAAGCTCCCTCGAGGACCCGCTGCAGGCGCCTCAACCGGTCGGCGGTGAGAGCGCTCTGCTCGTCGTGGACGATCAGCACTCGCTGCTGTGCGGCACTCCAGAACAGCACGGTCTCCGCCAACGCCGGCAGAATCGGCTCGAGTGGTGGCGGAATCGACCGGTCGTGGGTCATCCGGGTCAGGACCGTCCGCACCCCGGTCTCGCCGAGCCCGTCGAGCACCCCTGCCGCAGGTCCGCCGAGGCCACGCGCCGCCAGCGCGTCCCGCGCCTGGAAGAAGAGCTGCAGGGCTCGGCGTTCCTGCTCGTCCTGACGCTTGGTCCGAAGCAGTGCGACGAAGGCCCCCAGGAACGCTTCCCAGTCGCGACCGGTGGAGTGCCGGGCACGGTACAGAGCGATGGCGGCCGGGCGCTGGTCCTGCGTCAGGTGGGTACCGGCCGCGTAGGAGGGCTCAGCGAGAAAGAGGTCCACGAGGCGGGTCACCAGGAAGTACTCCTTGTCGACCAGGTGGACGTGGGCCCGGCCGCGCAACGACGCCAGGAGCCAGTCGAGCTTCTCGCCCGCTCCAGGGCCGCGGAGGAGCTGCCCTGACTTCAGCTCTCTCGGCGAGCAGTCCGTACCGGACCGCAGCGTCGCCATCAGCTCCGCCGCCTCGTCCACGGACAGGTCGACACTCGCGTGGGTGAACACCGGGGTGGCCAGATCCAACAGGTTCCTGCCGGACCATCCGGACTCGTCACAGGCGACCTGGAGTACGGCGCCGCCGAGCCACTCCACCGGCGGCAACCCCCCCTGCGGCGGCGACCTCGTGTCCGGTCGTTCGCCCATGCCGGCCATGCTCACCCGCGCATCGGGATCGCACCACCGAATAGCGTCGCTTACCCGGCGGCGTAGCTGTCGACCTGGACGGCGTCTCCGAGGCGGCCCCGCTGGCGGGTGCACCACAGTCCGATGGTGAGGCAGACACCCCAGACCGCGAACAGCGGGTCCCAGATCAAGGCGTGACCCAGCATGCCGCGCCGGTCGATGTCACCATCGACTGCGATTGCACCGCTCAGCACCGCGGCCGACACCAGCGCGATCACCGTGCCGTAGACCACCAGGACGGCGCCCGCCAGCCAGCTCCCCAAGCGGGCGAGACGACGAAGGCGCGCAAGCCTGCCGCGTTCGACCAGCAGCGGCAGAACGGCGACCGCCCCCTTGACAGCCGCCGCGGCGACGAGCACCGCAGCCGCAGCCAGCGGACGCTCGGCCTGCAGGTCCACCGCCCCGCGCCCGACGGTGTCGAACAGCCACCCGCCCCCGACTGCCCAGTACAGGCTGAAGGCGGCGTGGGTCCCGCCCGCGAGGCACGCAGCCACCAGGAACCGCTGACCGACGGACCGTCTCGTCATGCTCGTTGTCTACCAGCACTCACGCGCGGTCGGCGCGTCGCCGTCCCCGAGGTAGGAGGGTTCCCGGGGCGGCGCCGCGGGCCACGCCGGGACGGCTGGCTGCAGCGGGTCGTCGATCCAGAGGAACTCACCGTTCACCGGCTTGGAGTCGC
>DASQMY010000412.1:0-5642 GCA_035645255.1 Mycobacteriales bacterium | reverse complement strand
CTTGCGGAGCTTGCGGAAGAGCGACTTCACCTTGAGGATGCCGACGCCCATGAACATGTTCTGGAACGCGCCGGGGTCGACGAACATGTACGGCTTGCCGGTCTCGCCGGCGACCGCCTCGGCGATCAGCGTCTTGCCGGTGCCGGGCGGCCCCCAGAGCAGGATTCCGCCTGGGACGTAGCCGCCGCGCGCCTCGACCTTTTCGGGGTCGTCGAGGAAGAGCATGTTCTCCCGGACCCGCTCGAGCACGTGGTCCTGGCCCCACACGCTGTCGAAGCGGGTGGTGATGTCCTCCGGGAAGTAGGTCTCCACGCCGCCGCGGGACAGGAACCAGAAGATCGCGGCGAACTGGAAGATCACGAAGAAGGCGGCGAAGGCGAGCTGCGCGGCGAACGGCAGCGCCCGGAGCGCCGCGGCCGGTGCCTTGAACAGCCCGAGCGCCGGCGACGTGTCGTAGACCTTGCCGAGTACGACGGCCAGCACCGCGATCCAGAACGCCCACTTCAGCGCCCGGGCCAGCCGGAACCGGGTCCAGTCGCTGAACCGCCGGCGGGTCCAGCGGTCGAAGCCGCCGAACACCCGCTTGGTCCAGAACCGGTGGTAGCCGGACCAGCGCTCGCTGATCAGGAAGTGCAGCTGCCGCAGCACTTCCAGGCCCGCGAGCCACAGCACCCACTGGGCGTCCTGCAGCTGCTGTCGGACCGCGTCCACGAACGGCAGCAGCGGGTTGTCCGCCATCGCGGCCCAGACCAGGACGAGCCAGATGATCCCGAGCAGGATCAGGAACTTCACCCGGTCCCACAGGGGAAGCGGCTTGCGGGTCGCCCGCTCGACGCGGGCGGCGGGGCCCTCGTCCGGTGGCTTGAGCCCGGGCGCTTCGGTGTCGATCGTCGTCACTTCTCGTTCCTGACTGTGAAGGAGTCGATGATCTCGTTCAGCTCCCGCCCCCGCTCGGAGAAGCACTGCACCGTGCACCGGACGATCAGCTTGTAGACCGCGCTCGCGTCGTCGTTCATCAGCGCGGTGACGTCGAACGTCTGCTGCTGACCGGCCAGGGTGTAGCCGTAGCGGACATGCACGCCGCGCACGCCCTTCGCCGGCGTGACCACCTCGTCCTGCAGCAGCTCGAACCCGGAGAGCGTCAGCCCGCGAGCGGTGGCCGCCTCGCGTGCCTCGCTGGTCACCGGGAGGTACGTGTCGCGGAGCGTGTTCAGCGAGACGTCGCCCCGGAGCGCCGGGGGGATCTCCCGCACCTGGGTGTAGACGACCGGCCCCTCGAGCGGCTTGGCGCCGAAGATCCGCTCCACCGTCGGCTGGGCGGAGTCCTCGTAGGCGACCGACCAGACCGACTGCCGGACGAGCTTGGCCGTCTCCGGGCCGGGGTCACCGGCGATCTCCTGCTCGGCCTTGTCCAGGTCACCCTCGCCGATCTGCGGCCAGTCGCGCGGCACCTTGAGGTAGACCTGGTGCTCGGAGTTCTTGACGTAGTGGTACTTCTGCTGGCCGCACCCGGCCAGCAGCGCGGCGACGGCGGTGACGGCTGCCGTCACGCCGAGAGAGGACCGCCTCATGGCGCGCTCCGCTGGGCTGCAGGGCCTGTGGCTCTTCCCCCGTCCAAACATTTTCAACGTTGTACGCGCAAAATCCCAGCGGACCGCGGTCGCCCGGACGATCACCGCGAACGGGTCGCGCCGCGAGCCGACTCAGTCCGAGCTCGATGCGACCGCTCTCGCCTGGTCGAGGACCGTCGGCAGGACCATCGCTGCGCCGAACATCTTCACCAGGTCCGCCCACGTGCCCCACGCGGCGGTCGGGTCCAGCGCGTCCGTCATCCCCACCAGGACCGCGGCCAACAGGCCGATCACGATCGCCAGCCGGCTGGCTCGCCGCGACGCGAGTGCCGCGCGCACCGGGTTGGGCGGCGGTCCGGCGGTGGGGAAGCGGACGACGTCGGCGGCCGCCCACGAGCGCTGCCACACGTGTTCGCCCAGGACGGTGAACGCCTCCCTTCGGTATTCAGGACCGCCGCTGCCCGCCGCGTCGAGAGCGGTCTCCACGTCCTCGAGCTTGCTGTCGGCCAGCGCGTCGCGCCGGGGCTGCAGCTCTCCGGCGCGCGTGGGGTCGCGGTCGATCTCCCGCTGCAGGTACCGGTCCTCCCGTACGGCGACGTGTGCGTTGGTCGCGAGCAGGTCCAGGCGCTGGACGATCGACTGGGGTGTGTCGCCGGCGACGTGCGGCGCGATCCCGAACTGGAGCGCGAGGCGAGCCGACTGCCCCAGCTCCGTCTCCTCGCCCACCAGCGGGTCGCCTCCGGGCGCCGAGCCGCGGAAGCGCATCCACGCCTGCACGAGTGGCGCGACGCAGACGGCGGCCCGCGCGTAGAGCTCCGCCGCGGCCTCGGGTGTCGGATCCGTCGACTTCGACCCGAAGGCCAGCGACTCCCAGCGCTGCGGTGCCCACACATCCGCGAACCGCGCGAGATCCGGCCCGCCGATGCGCAGGTCGGCCGCTACGCCGCGGTAGAGCTGCTCGGTCGCTCGTCGCCGCTGCTCGCTCTCCGCCTTCCCCGACCGCGCCTTGGCCAGCTCGATCGCGCGGTTGGCGAGCCACGCCGCCACGATGCCGGCGAGCACCGCGCCCAGAGCCCACCACGCGGTACGCCGACGGACTGCGGTGAGGACCAGCTCCCCGCCGTCCTCGGCGCCGTTCCGGTCGAACGTCGCGGTGTAGGTCCCGACCTTGTCCATGCCGCAGATCAGCACCTCGACCCGATCGGTCGCTGACGGCTCGGGGGTCGGTGTCGGAGTTGGGGACGGGGTCGCTGCCGGGCTGGGCGGGGCGGTTACTCCCGGCGACTTCGCTCCGGGAGCCCTGGTTCCGATCGGCCCAGCGTCCTGCGGTGCGGGGGTGGGCGGACACTCCTGCTTCGTCGTCGCAAGCGTCGCCGTACCGGCGTCGTCCGGCCCGGATGCGACCACGGTGAGCGGGTCCGACATCGCGAAACCGGGATCGACCGTCAGCCGGCCTTCGTCATCCCTCGCGACCAGCTGCAGCGCCGGCGGCGCCTCCGGCGCGGCCTTCTCGCCGGTCGCCGGTGCCGTGACGGTGACCGCGACGGACACGCTGCTCCCGTCGTTGCCCACGACCACCAGCCGCACGCTGCCAGCTGCTCGGCCACTGACGCAGAAGCTGACCGCGCTGGGTCCGCGGCCCGCCGGGACGGGAGCGGACGCTGACGCCGCGACGCCGCCGCACCTGATGGCGACGGCTGCCTTGTCGCTGTCCAACGTCGCGACGACGTTGCGCACCGGCGCCGCGACGAGCAGCGACACCGTCGCTGTCGCACCGATCTCCACACTGACTGACTCCGTCACAGCGACGATCCGCCCCGGCTGCTGAGCCACCGCCGGCGACACCGTCAGCACGACGGCCATGAGCGCCACGCCGAGAGCCCGGCTGTACCGCGCGACCGAGGAACCGCTACGCCGCATGACGTGCCACCCCCACAGAGCGCGTTCGAGGTTACCCGTCCCACCTCGCCTCGTCGAAGAAGGTACGGGCGCCGGAGCACCGGGTGCACTGAACGTGGGCGGCGGGCGCTGGCCGCATCAGGCGCACCACGTCTCGCTGGTGCCGGAGAGCGCCGCTGGGTGACGCGTTCGAGGAGCACTCCGCGGTGGAGTCTGGTGAGTTGTGAAGGTCCTGCAACCGTCCCGACGTCATCTCGTGGAGATCGGCCGGGCGGCCGCCGCTGCCCGCTGAAACCGGCGTACGGTCGGCAGGCAGGTGTAAGACGGGGCGATCGGGCGGTGTTTCTAGGGGTGTACGACGGCGCGACACCGACCCACCAGAAGGAGCAGGCAGTGGTGGCACTGGACGAGAGAACGGCGACCGTTGTGCAACCGGGGGATGCGCGGTTCGACGACCTCTTCCGGTCGGCCTACCGCGAGATGCACTCGCTGACCTACCGGCTGCTCGGCGACCGGCAGGAGGCCGAGGACGTCGTGCAGGAGGCGTTCCTCAAGCTGAACAACTCGGACGTGCTCCGCCGGCCCGACGACGAGGTGTGCGCCTGGCTCCGCCGGGTCTGCCTCAACACCGCCCACAACCGGCTCCGGTCCAACCGGCGGGCCGACCACCACACCGACCGGGCCGCCCGGCTCGCCGAGCCGGCGGTGAGGACGTCCGAGCCGCTCGACGACGTGCTGCTCCGCGAGCAGCAGGCAGCGGTACGGCGGGCGCTCGCCGCCCTGCCGCCCAACCAGCGGGACACCCTGCTGCTGCGACATTCCGGCTACTCCTACGCCGAGATCGCCGCGACCCTGGAGATCTCGATCGGGTCCGTCGGCGTCTTCCTCGCGCGCGGTGAGCGCGCCTTCCGCTCGACCTATGAGAACCAGGAGCAAGGCCGATGACCTGCTACGACGAGTCCACCCTCCGGGCCTGGCTCGACGACCAGCCCTCGCTGGTCGCCGAGGTGACCCCCGGCGACATCAGCGACCACGTCGCGCAGTGCGCCGACTGTCAGCACGTGACCGCCGACCTGCTCGCCCGTTCCTCGGTCGCCGCGTCGGCGATCGCCCTGCTCGACGGGCCGCCGGCGACCGCGCACCACATCGACACCGCCCTCGCCGATGTCCGGCGGCCGCCGGCCGCAAGCGCCGAGGTCGTCGAGCTGGCACCGCGCCGCCGGCGCAGCTTCGCGAGGCCCGCGTCCGCCGTGGCGGCCGCCGCGGTCGTGCTCGCCATCGTCGGGACGCCGGCCGGACGCAGCTCGGCGAGCTCGTTCCTCGAGCAGTTCCGCAGCAAGAAGATCGCCGTGATCGAGGTCAGCCCCGAGGACCAGGTCGCCTTCACCGAGCTGGCCCAGCTTGGCACGGTGAGCGGCGTGCCGGAGGGCTTCCTGCCCGAGCAGGTCGACTCGCTCGCGGCCGCCGCCACGAAGGTCGGCTTCAAGCCGGCCGCGGTCGACCCGGCGTCGCTCCCGCCCGGCATCACCGGCCAACCCGAGCTGCGGGTCACCAAGGCGGAGCGCGTCCGCTTCACCCTCGACCGGGCCAAGACTCAGGCCTGGATCGCGCAGCAGGACTCGTCGGTCGCCGTACCGGAGAAGTTCGCCGGCGCCACGCTCGTCGTCGACGTGCCGGCCGTCGTACTGCAGAACTACCCCGCGCCGGACGGCACGCCGGGCGTCATCGTCGGGCAGGCCAAGCAGCTCACCGCGTCAGCCGAGGGCGGCGTGACGCTGGAGGAGATGCGCAGCCTGCTGCTGTCGCTGCCGGGCCTGAGCGACGGCACGAAGCGGCAGATCAAGGCGATCGGCAACTGGCAGGAGACGCTGCCGCTGCCGCTGCCCGCCGGCGAGATCGAGTGGGAGGACGCCAAGCTGGCCGGGGTCGACGGGCTGCTGCTCAACGACGGCACCGGGCTGGTCAGTGCGGGTGTCTGGCAGCGCGACGGCTTCATCTACGGCGTCGTCGTCCGCGGCAAGGGCAACGCGGTCAAGGATGTTGCGGCCGCCCTCCGCTGAGCCGCAGTCGGAGGCGGCCCCCGCGGCCGCCTCCGGCTCCGTCTCGGCATCCTCGGCACCACCCGCGATCGAGACGGTCGCCGTACGCAAGAGGTACGGCGACCGCGTCGCG
>DASQMY010000411.1:0-5183 GCA_035645255.1 Mycobacteriales bacterium | reverse complement strand
GCCGCGGTCGCCGCGGCGACCGCCTCCGCTGCGAGATCACCCAGGCAGTCGAGCGTGCGGTCGACACCCGCGTTGGGTACGTCGAGCGAGATCCGGCGCTCGAACAGCACGTCACCACGCAGATCCAGCACGAGTGCGGCGGCGTAGTCGACGTTGAGCTCGAGACCGATACCGGCGACGCCGCGGCCGTCGAGCTCCACGATCAGGCCGGGGCGACCGACCGAGCCGGCGCGGTGGATCTCCCCCTCGGCGACGAGCCCCCGCTCGACGAGGTCGGCGACCAGGCTGGAGACGGTCGCCTTGTTCAGACCGGTCTCCTCGGCCAGCCGGGCGCGCGAGCGCGGACCGGCGTCGCGCAGGTGGCGCAGCACCAGGGACAGGTTGCTGCGCCGGACCGTGGTGTGGTCGGCGCGCCCTGGGGACGGGCGGTAGCGCGGCGAGGCAGCCATGGCACCTCCCCGGTAGCACGGTTGATGCAGCCTGGTGTTAATCGGTTGCCTCGACAAACTAAGTAGGTTGTGACGGACAGTCAAGCATTGATTGCGGTGGAGCATCGCCCATCAGCCGGCCGGCCGGGCTGCTACCGGCCACGTCGCCTACGGCGGCGCCTCGCGGCTGAAGACGGCGTCGGAGATCAGCCGGGCACCGCCGATGACGCCGGCGTCGCCGGCCAGCTCGGACAGCACGATCGGCAGGTTGCCCGTCGCGAGCGGCAGGCTCTGCCGGTAGACGACACCGCGGACCTCGGCGAGCAGCTGGTGACCGAGCCCCGCGACCCCGCCGCCGATCACGACGAGTCCCGGGTTGAAGAAGCTCACCAGCGAGGCGAGGACCTCCCCGAGGCGGCGGCCGCCGTCCCTGACCAGCCCGACGGCGGCCGAGTCGCCGGCCGCCGCGGCGATCCCGACGTCCACTGCGCTCAGCGACCCCTGCGCGGCGAGCAGGTCGGCGAGCACGCCGGACCGCCCGGACCTGGCCGCTGCAAGCGCGTCGCGCGCCAGCGCAGCGCCGCCGAAGTACGCCTCGAGGCAGCCGGTGCGCCCGCACGAGCACAGCGGACCGAACTCCTCCACCCGGATGTGGCCGATGTCGCCGGCGCTGCCGCTCACGCCGCGGTGCAGGTTGCCGCCGACGACAACGCCGCCGCCGATCCCGGTGCCGATCTTGATGAAGAGGAAGTCCTGCACGCTGCGCGCGGTGCCGGCGTGCAGCTCGCCGAGCGCCATGATGTTGACGTCGTTGTCGACCAGCACCGGACAGCCGAGCTCCTGACCGACCATGTCGCGGACCGGGAAGTGGTCCCAGCCCGGCATGATGGGCGGGACGATCGGCACACCGTCGCGGAAGCTGACCGGCCCGGGTACACCCACCCCGACGCCGTGCACGGTCGGGGCCAGTCCCTCGGCGCGCAGCTTGGCGACCAGGTCGAGCGCGATCCCCAGCACCACCGTCGGGCCCTGCCGCACGTCGACCAGCTCGCTGAGGTGACCGAGGATCTGCAGCTGCCCGTTGGTGACGGCGACGTCGACAGAGGTGGCGCCGATGTCGATGCCGACGAAGCGCAGCGTGTCCGACAGCTGCACGATCGACGACCGGCGCCCGCCGCGGGACGCGGCGAGCCCGGCGGCCTCGATGAGGTCGAGCTCGACCAGCCGGTCGAGCTCGAGGGCCAGCTTGGACTTCGACAGCGGTACGACGTCAGCCAGCTCGGCGCGCGAGTGCGGCCCGTCGTCGCGCAGCCGGCGGAGCAGCCGCGCCTGATGGGCGTTCTCCGGTCGGTGCAGTCGCCTGGTCATCGCGGCCTCCCACCCGGTGCGGGGCGCGCCGTGCTGCGCGCCGACGGGACCATACGGTTGCGGCGGCTCGTTAGGCAAGGACTTTAGCTAAAGAATCTTGTTCTTTTCACACTCCGTGGACGAAGTGCCTGGCCTCGGCGTACTGCTCGCGGGCGGTGGACGGCGGGCCGACCGGGACCGGCACGATCTTGGTCTCGGCGGCCGGCCAGGACGGCGGAACGGCGCCGCCGGCCGAGCCCGCCGCGCCGAGCACCCAGGCCGCCTGCCGTGCTGCGCCGATCGCGACGTACTCGGCCGGCTGCGGCACGGCCACCGGTGCGCCGAACACCTCGGGCGCGATCTGCTGGACCGCGGCCGACTGCGCCGCACCGCCGATGAGCAGCACCCGGCGCACGGCGACTCCGGCCTCCTGAAGAGCGGCCACCCCGTCCGCCAGGCCGCAGAGCATCCCCTCCACCGCCGCCCGGGCCAGGTTGGCCGGCGTCATCGCGTCGCGCGTCAGGCCGGTCAGCGTGCCGGTCGCGCCCGGCAGGTCCGGCGTGCGCTCGCCGTCGAGGTACGGCAGCAGGACCAGGCCACCGGCGCCCGGCTCGGCGGCGAGCGCCAGCGCGTCCAGCCCGGCCAGGTCGGTGCCGAGCAGCGCGGCCGTCGCGGTCAGCACCCGCGCGGCGTTGAGCGTGCACACCAGCGGCAGGTAGCGGCCGGTCGCGTCGGCGAACCCGGCGACCGTGCCGGTCGGGTCCGCCGTGCCCGCCCCGTGCACCGCGAACGCCGTGCCGCTGGTGCCGAGCGACACGACGACGTCGCCGGCCTCGGCGCCGAGGCCGAGGGCGGCCGCCATGTTGTCGCCGGTCCCCGCCCCGACCAGGACGCCGGCCGGTACGCCGCCGCCGAGCACACCGGCCGCGGTGTGACCGGCCGGTTCGGCCGGCGCGAGCACCCGCGGCGTCCGCAGCGCGCGGCCGAACGCACGCTGCAGCAGGTCGTCGCGGTAGGCGCCGTCGGTCGGCGACCAGTAGCCGGTGCCGCTGGCGTCGCCGCGGTCGGTGACCAGCTCGGTGTCCGGCCCGCGCAGCCGCCAGGTCAGCCAGTCGTGCGGGAGCACGACGCTGCGCGCCCGAGCGGCCAGCTCCGGCTCGTGCTGGGCGAACCAGCGCAGCTTGGTGACGGTGAAGCTGGCCACCGGAACGACCCCGACCGCGTCGGCCCAGGGCTGCGGCCCGCCGAGCTCGGCGATCAGGTCCGAAGCGGCGCCGGCCGACCGGGTGTCGTTCCACAGCAGTGCGGGGCGGACGACGTCACCGGCCTCGTCGAGGACCACCATGCCGTGCTGCTGGCCGCCGACGGCGATCGCCTCGACCCCGTCCAGCAGACCGCCGGCCGCTGCAGACTCGAACGCGTCGGCCCAGTGCCGCGGGTCGCACTCCGTGCCGTCCGGGTGCGGGGCCCTGCCCTCCCGGACGATCGCCCCGGTGGCCGCGTCGCACACGACGATCTTGGTGGACTGCGTCGAGGAGTCGACACCGGCGACGAGGGTCTGCGCTGAATCGGTCGGCATGGCGCCGGATCATGCCACGTGCGGCGGGTCACTCGACCGGCGGGTCACTCGACCGGCGCGGTCAGCGCAGGCGCGTCAGCTCGACCGTCACACCGAGCGCGTCGGCCGGCGGTCCGTGGTAGACGCCGGACAGCGGCCGGACGTCCCCGTAGTCGCGGCCGCGGGCCACCACGATGTGCCGGTCGGCCACCTCGTGCATGCTCGTCGGGTCGACCGCGATCCAGCTGCCTGCCCAGAACTCCACCCAGGCATGGCTCTCGCCGCTGGTCGTCGTGCCGGTCGCCGCGTCGTTGTCCGGGAACAGGTAGCCGGACACGTAGCGGGCCGGCAGCCCCATCGCGCGAAGCGTCGCGAGGCTCAGGTGCGCGTAGTCCTGGCACACGCCCTTGCCGGCCGCGCGCGCGTCGTCGGACGTCGTGTGCACCCCGGTCGACCCGCGCTCGTAGACCAGCTCCTCGTGCACCCAGCCGGCGGCCAGCCGGCCCGCCTCAGCCGGCGGGTGCGCCGCGGATATCTCCAGCGCGCGGGCGGTGACGTCGGCCTCGGCCACCACGTAGCGGGACGGCGCGAGCAGCTCGCTGTAGCGGTCGGCGACCCGCGGGGCGCGGACGTCCTCCCAGGTCGCCGAGCCGGCCCCGGGCGGCTGGGCGCCGGTCGTCTCGACAACCGAGGTCGCGGTGACGACCAGCTCGGTGTGCGGCACGTGCACGTCGAACGCGTGCACCTGCGCGCCCCAGTAGTCGAGGTAGCGCAGCGGCTGCACCGAGGGGCTGACCTCGAGGTGCGCCTTGAGCGTCTGCTGTCCCCCGGCGGTCACCGGCGTCATCCGCGCCTCGTTGTACGACGCGCGCACCGGCTGCGAGTAGCGGTAGCCGGTGGTGTGCCGCACCGAGATCCGCCAGGTCATGCCAGTGACTCCTCGGGCCGCCAGACCACCGCGTTGGAGTCGGCGAAGAACCGGTCGCTCACGCCCTCACTCACCTCGCTCATGACCCGCTGCAGGTCGTGCAGCCGCTCGGGCAGCCCCTCGAAGACCCGGTCCTTGGCGAGGAACTCGAGCTCGGTGCGGGCGCGGCCGATCGCCCGGCGGGCGTTGTCGCCCGATCCGAGCCGGCCGGCCGTCGAGTCCAGCCGCACCAGCGCGTTCTCGCCGACGACGAGCGAGTGGAAGACCGATCGCGGGAACAGCCTGTCCAGCAAGAGGAACTCGAGCACGAGCTGCGACTCGACACCGCGCTGGTAGGTGCGCAGGTAGGCCTCGTGCGCGGAGCAGGCGCGCAGCGTCGGGATCCAGCCGTCGCCGGGCAGCGGCGAGATCACCCGCGCCGCGAGCAGCCGCGCCGTCATGTCGACGCGCTCGACGGAGCGGCCGAGCACCAGGAAGTCGTAGCCGTGGTCCCTGCTCATGGTCGACTCGGTCAGGCCCGCGAACGTCGCCGCGCGCTCGCGGACGTAGGAGAAGAACGGCGCCGGGCCGAAGTCGCGCGCCGACCGCACCCGCGGCGCGAGCTCGTGGAAGGTCGTGTTGAGGCACTCCCAGATCTCCGACGACAGCGCCTCCTGCACGCCGCGGGCGTTCTCCCTGGCCGACTCGAGGGATCCGACGATCGAGCTGGCGTTGCCGCCGTCGTAGGCGAACGTCTCCAGCAGCTGCTGCGTGCCGGCCGGCACGTCCTCGCGCACACCCATGACCGACGCGAGCACCGCTGTCGCCTGCGCCTCGTCGACCGACGGGTCCTCGAGCACCAGGTGGAAGTGCACGTCGAGCAGCCGGGCGGTGTCCTCGGCGCGCTCGACGTAGCGGCCGACCCAGAACAGCGCCTCGGCGA
>DASQMY010000410.1:0-8027 GCA_035645255.1 Mycobacteriales bacterium | reverse complement strand
GACGACCTGGCTGACCAGCACGGCGTCGGCGCGCTCGGTCGCGGCCCGCTGCACCAGCTCGTCGGCGGTGACCTGGGCGCCCATGTTGACCACGCGGATCTCCCGGTAGTACTCCAGGCCCTTCTCCCCCGCGAACCCCTTGACGTTGAGGATCGCGTCGAGTCCGACGGTGTGCGCGTCGGTGCCCACGGTCGCGCCGACGACGACCAGCTTGCGGCGCAGCGCGCGGCGGATCTGCAGGTTGGCCTCCTTGGCCGTCAGCAGCGGGTACTCGCGCTCGACGACCTCGACGGCCGACATGTCGACGAGGTGGCCGACCCGCCCGTAGACGACGAAGAAGGTGAAGTGCGGCCCCATCGCCTTGGCGTGCACGACCATCGCGGGGTCGAGGCCCATCTTGTGCGCGAGCTGCATTGCCGCGCCCTCGGCCTTGGCGTCCTTGGGGATCGGCAGCGTGAAGCTGAGCTGCACCATGCCGTCACCCGTCGTGTCGCCGTACGGCCGGACGACCTGGTCGTGCGCGAGTGGCTCGGTCACGCGCGCTCCTCCTCGAGCAACTCGGTCGCGGGGTTGTAGTAGCCGTCGGCGTGCGCGACCACGCCGTCGAGCCCCTTGCCGCCGTCGGCGGGCCGCCTGGTGATGCCGAACGTCCCGTCGGCGATCGCACCGAGCAGACTGTCGTCGACGATCCGCTCCAGCAGCTCGATCGACTCCCCCATGACCTGCTGCGCCCGCTGGTGGATGAACCCGCCGGGTGCCGGCACGAAGTCCTCGTGCAGCCGGCCGGCCGCCTCGCGCACGTAGCGGACGTTCTCCAGGGCGAGGTCGCGGTCGGAGAGGAACGGCGTGTGCACGCCCTCGCTGAGCATGCCGATCAGGATGATCCCCTGGCCGGTCATCACCGACACCAGGTTGAAGAACGCGTCGAGCAGGTAGCCGCCGAAGATGTTGCCGGTCATGTGCTTCGTCGGCGGCATGTACTTCAGCGGCGCGTTGGGGAAGAGCTCGCGGACCAGCTGCGCATGGGCCAGCTCGAGCCGGAACGAGTCGGGGATGGCCGGGTTGATCTCGAACGCGTGCCCAAGGCCGAGCTGCCAGTCCGCGAGCCCGGCCTCGAGGCCGAACCGCTCGTTGAGCAGCTGGCTGACGATGACGGTGTGCGCTGCGTCGACGGCATCGGCGGTGGTGAGGTAGTTGTCCTCGCCGGTGTTGATGACGATCCCGGCGCGGGCGTGCACCATCCGCGAGAACCGCTGGTCGATGAACGTCCGCTGCGGGTTGATGTCGCGGAAGATGATCCCGTACATGCAGTCGTTGAGCATCATGTCGAGCCGCTCGAGGCCGGCCAGGGCAGCGATCTCCGGCATGCACAGGCCGGACGCGTAGTTGGTCAGCCGGATGTAGCGGCCGAGCTCCCGGCTGGTCTCGTCGAGCGCG
Organism: Mycobacteriales bacterium; assembly: GCA_035645255.1. Lineage (GTDB taxonomy): Bacteria > Actinomycetota > Actinomycetes > BP-191 > BP-191 > DASQMY01. Next base: position 6,590 of record DASQMY010000410.1, on the reverse strand, counting down.
GCGCGCATCAGCCGGAAGTTCTCCTGCGTGGCGTAGGTGCCGGCGTACCCCTCGCGGGTGGCGCCCTCGGGCACATAGTCGAGCAGCGACTGCCCGGTCGACCTGATCACCGCGACGATGTCAGCGCCCTCACGGGCCGCGGCCTGCGCCTGCGGGATGTCCTCGTAGATGTCGCCGGTCGCGACGATCAGGTAGATCCACGGCTTGGCCGGGTCGCCGATCCGCCTGAGCAGCCGGTCGCGCTCCCGGCGGTTGCGGTCGATCCGCTTCACGCCGGCGCCGACCGCCTTGCGGGCGGCGGTCCGCGCCTGCACTGCGTCACGCCCGGCCGGCAGGCGGAACGAGACGCCGCCGGCGGCTGCCTTCTGGGCCAGCTCGGTGAGCTCGGCGTAGCCGCCGGTGCGCATCGCGTCGTAGACCGGCAGCGCGGCGCCGTGCTCGAGCCCGACCTGGTCGCGGACCGTGTCGACGAGCCGGTTGACCCACGGGATCTGCGTGGCGTCCGCACCGCTGATGCCGGCAAGCCGCAGCATGGCCCGCTCGACGCTGACCGTGGTGTGCGTGCGGGCCATCTTCTCCACCGGAGCGGCGGCCTTCGCCGCGAGCCGGCGGGCGCGCCGTACGACGGCGGGGTCGAGGCCGATCTTGCTGGTGCTGCGGGTCACCGCGTGGGCTCCTCGGCGTCGAAGACGGTGACGCCACGCACGACGGTGCGGCGGCACTCCGGCGTGGTGTCCAGGTCGGGCAGGCCGGTGAGCGACCACCACGGGTCGGTCGACCAGGACGCGATCCGCTGGTCGGCCGGCGCCGGCTCGACCGGCTCCGCGTCCCAAACGGCGAAGGTCGCCGGCGCTCCGGTCACGAGCACGCCGGTCTCGTCGTCGCCGACCGCCCGCCAGCCGCCTCGGGTCGCCGCGGCGAACGCCGCCTTGGGCGACAGGCCCATCCCCGGTGTCAGGTGGCGCACCGCAGCGCGGACGCCGCCCCACGGGTCGAGCGGCGTCACCGGCGAGTCGGACGACAGCGCCAGCGGTACGCCGGCCGCGGCGAGCTCGCTCAGCGGGTTCATCCGCGCCGCGCGCTCCGGGCCGAGCCGGTCGAGGTACATGCCGCTCGGCCCGCCCCAGAACGCGTCGAACGCCGGCTGCACGCTGGCCACCAGGCCGAGCTGCGCCATCCGCCGGATCGACTCGGCGGACAGCAGCTCGACGTGCTCTAGGCGGTGTCGACCGGCGACGACGGCTTCGCGCCCGAGCTCGCCCGCGGCCTTGTCGAAGCCGGTGAGGACCGCCTCGATCGCGGCGTCGCCGATCACGTGGAAGCCGGTCTGCAGGCCGGCCCGGACGGCCAGCACGACGTGCGCCGCGATGTCGTCGGCGTCGTAGCGGAGCGCCCCGCAGGTGTCGTCGTCGGCGTAGGGATCGCGCAGCGCGGCGGTGTGCGAGCCGACCGACCCGTCGCAGAACAGGTCGCCGCCTGGCCCGGCGAGGCCGAGCCGCTGGGCGACGGCGATGCCGTCGGTGCCGAGCTCGCCCCAGTAGGCCAGCACGTCGACCCGGCCGCGCTCCCCCGCCAGCTCCAGCAGTGACTCCAGATCAGACAGACCGGCGACCTCGGGGCCGCTCATCTCGTGCACGCAGCCGATGCCGAGCGAGGCGGCATGGTCCAGCGCGATCTCCTGCGCGCGGCGGCGGTCGCTGCCGGACAGCGCGGCGTAGGCGGCCTTTCGTACGGCGTGGTGCGCGTCGAGCCAGACCAGGCCGTCGCCCAGGAAGCCGGGCAGGCCGCGCGCCGAGCTGACCGCGAGGAGTGCACTGGACGCGACCGCGCTGTGCACGTCGGCGCGGGCCAGATAGGCGACGCCGCCCCACGTCGCGCGGTCGACCTCGGCGGCGGTCGGCGGGCGGCGCTCGGGCCAGCGGGTCTCGTCCCAGCCGGTGCCGAGGATGACGCCGCCCCTCCGGGCACGGGCGAACGCCGACAGCCGGTCGAGCAGGTCGGCAAGCGAGCTCGCGTCGGCGAGGTCGAGCTCGCCGAGCGCCAGGCCGGTCGACGTCGTGTGCACGTGCGCGTCCACGAACACCGGCGTGACGAGCGCGCCGCCGAGGTCGACGACGAGATCCGCGTCGATCGCCGTCGCGGCGCGGCCCGTCTCCCCCACCCAGACGACGACGCCGTCGGCGACCGCGAACGCCGACGCCTCGCGGTGCTCGGGGCTCAGGACGCGGCCGCCGCGGTAGAGGGTGGTCACCGGTCGTGCGCCAGGCGTCGTTCGAGCAGCGCCCGCACGCCGGCGTCTGCACGCAGCAGGTCGAGCGCGAGGTCGGCGTGGCCGGGCACGTAGCCGTTGCCGACCAGCATCGTGACGTCGGCGGCGAGTCCCTCGGCGCCGAGCGCCGCGGCGGTGAACGAGGTGGCCATGGAGAAGAAGATGACTGTGCCGCCCTGCGCCGTCGAGAGGATCGCACCGCCCTCGCAGCCCGGTACGTCGACGCAGACGACGGTCACGTCGACCGGCTCGCCGATGGCGGCGGACAGCGCGACCGGGTCGCGGGCGTCAGCGATCACCACGTCGTCGGCGAGCCCGCTGCCGCTGAGCAGGTCGGCCTCCGCCTGGTGCGGTACGACGCCGACCAGTCGCTTCGCGCCGGCGCGCCGGGCGGCCGCCAGCGAGAGCGAGCCGCTCTTGCCCGCACCGCCGATGACGGCGACGGCCGGCGCGGCGCCGCTGTCGGCGTACCGCTGCACGACTCGCGCGGTCAGCGCGGGCGCCCCGCAGACGTCCAGCACGGCGAGCGCGAGTTCGGGGGCGAGGTCGTCCGGGAGGACCGCGACGATGGAGCGGGCGAACAGGATCGCGGTGCCGTCGGCGGGCACCTGCTCGGTAGCGCCGTCCCACCACGTAAGCCCGTCGGTCAGCCGCAGCGGGGTGAGCGTCAGGCTGACCAGCGTGGCGACCCGCTGCCCGGGCGTGACACCGAGTGGGGACTCCGGACCCACCTCGTCGACGATGCCGATCAGCATGCCGCCCGAGCCGGTGACCGGGTTGTGCATCTTGCCGCGCGCTTCGACGATCTCCAGCACCTCGGCGCGGATCGCGGCGCCGTCGCCGGCGTGCTTCTCGCGCAGCTGGCGGAACGACGCGGCGTCGAGGTTCAGCCGCTCCACGCGGATCCGCACCTCGTCGACGCCGATCACCGGGTCGGCGTCGACCCGCTCGGCGGCCTGCGGCAGCACGCCCGCCGGCTCGCGGACGCGGTGCAGCCCGACGGGCGACGTCGGTCGTGACATGGGGCTTCTCCAGGCTCGGACGGCATCGGCACTATCCGCAGTTGCGGAAATCTTCCGGCACAGCGTTGTGCAGGCCGTATGTTCTCCGTAATCTGGCCGCAGCACAACCCTTGCATCCGGCCACTGCTCGACCAGGAGGCGACGCCGCGTGACCAGCATCCCCGCCGCGGTGGCGACCGCAGTCGCCGCGGAGAGCGCGGCGCCGCGGCGCCTGGCGCACGCATCCGCGCAGCCGATCAGCTACCCGCCGGTCCGCGAGTTCGCCGAGCCCGACTGGACCCGGCTGCCCGGATTCCGCGGCGTCACCGCAGCGGAATGGGAGGACGCGCAGTGGCAGCGTGCGCACTGCGCGAAGAACCTCCAGCAGGTCAAGGCGGTCTTCGGCGACCACGCGTCGGACGCGTTCATGGCCGACCTCGAGCGGGACCAGACCGAGCGGGCCACCATGTCGCTGCTGGTGACGCCGCAGATGCTCAACACGATGAACGAGCAGGACCTCTACGCCGACCCCATCCGCCGCTACATGCTCCCGGTCTACAGCGACCGGCGTACCGACTGGCCGAGCCACCCGCACGCCGCGCGCGACTCGCTGCACGAGGCCGAGATGTGGGCGGTCGAAGGGCTCACCCACCGCTACCCGACCAAGGTCCTGGCCGAGATGCTGCCGACGTGTCCGCAGTACTGCGGGCACTGCACCCGGATGGACCTGGTCGGCAACTCCGTGCCGCAGGTGACCAAGCTGAAGTTCGTCGCCAAGCCGGCCGACCGGCACGCGCAGATGCTCGAGTACCTGCGCAGCACGCCGAGCGTCCGCGACGTAGTGGTGTCCGGCGGCGACGTGGCGAACATGCCGTTCCGGCAGCTCGAGGCGTTCGTCGCGCAGCTGATCGACGTGCCGAGCATCCGTGACATCCGCCTCGCGACCAAGGCGCTGATGGGACTGCCGCAGCACTGGCTGCAGGAGGACGTCGTGGCCGGGATGGCGCGCCTCGCTGCGCAGGCGGTCGAGCACGACGTCGACCTCGCCATCCACACCCACGTCAACGCCGCGCAGTCCGTCACGCCGCTCGTCGCCAAGGCGGCGAAGCGGATGCTAGAGGTCGGCGTGCGCGACGTGCGCAACCAGGGCGTGCTGATGCGCGGGGTCAACGCCACCGCGCCGGAGCTGGTCGAGCTGTGCTTCACGCTACTCGACCACGCCAAGGTGATGCCCTACTACTTCTACATGTGCGACATGATCCCCGGCAGCGAGCACTGGCGGGTGTCGGTCGCCGAGGCGCAGGCGCTGCAGCACGCGATCATGGGCTACCTGCCCGGCTTCGCGACCCCGCGGATCGTCTGCGACGTCCCCTACGTCGGCAAGCGCTGGGTGCACCAGCTGGAGGACTACGACCGCGTCCGCGGGATCTCCTACTGGACCAAGAACTACCGCACCGGCATCGAGTACGACGACGCCGCGGCACTCGACCGCCGCTACGAGTACTACGACCCGATCTACACGCTTGGCGCCGACGGCCAGCAGTGGTGGCGGGACAACGCGACCGCGCACGTCGCCGCGGCGGACTCCGCGCACCGCACGCAGGCGGCGTACACCGGCTGACCTAGCTGCGGGCGCGTGCCTAGAACGCGTCTGGCCGGCCCTCGTACGGTGTGCTGAGGACGACCGTGGTGCGGGTCGAGACGTTGGCCGCAGCGCGGATGTCGTTGAGCAGCGTCTCCAGGTCGCCCGGGGTGCCGACGCGCGCCTTGAGGATGTAGCTCTCGTCGCCTGCCACGCTGTGGCAGGACTCGATGCACTGGATGTGGGCGAGCCGGTCGGGTACGTCGTCCGGGGCGGCCGGGTCGATCGGCTTGACCGAGATGAACGCCGTCAACGGCAGACCGACGGCGACCGGGTCGATGACCGCGCCGTAGCCGCGGATGACGCCGCGCTGCTCGAGCCGCTTGACCCGCGTGTGCACCGCGGACACCGACAGCCCGGTCTCCTTGGCGAGATCGGTGAAGCTCATCCGGCCGTCGCGCGCGAGCAGCCGGAGGATCAGTCGGTCGGTCTCCTCCATGCCGGGACCCTACGACGAAACGCCTCCGCCGGCGGTGAGGACCGCAGCCCGGGAATGCGAAGAGGGCCGCCCCCGCGAGGGCGACCCTCTTCGGCCGGCTGACCGCCTACCGCTCCGTGACGGTGATCGTGCCGTCCGCGTTGCGGACGATGGTGATCGCCGTACCGATCTGCGGCGCCACCTTCTTCAGCTTCTTCGGCGCCTTGGCCTTGGGCGACTTCGCCTTCAGAGCCTTTGCCGGCGCCTTGGAGACCTGCTGGTGACGCTTCGTCGGCTGAGCGGGGTCCTTCCGCGGGCTCGCAAGAGCTGCGGTGCCGGTGGTGGCGACGAGCGCCAGTGCCGGCAGGACCATGACAGTCCGGCGTAGTGATCTGCTGCTCATTGCAGCTCCGGTCCGAGTTCGACGGACACCATGACGGTGCCCGACGCGGCCCGAACGAGCCGGTCTCGCCACTCACTCCCCGAGCGACCTAGGCGGCCGAATTGTCTCCGTGCAGCTGCCTGGCTGGCCGCCGTCGGTGTGGGTTGCTCGGATCAACATGTCTCGCTCGTCCGCAGACAGGACGTCGGCGGACAGGTGGTGGATCGACAGAATCGACTCCGGACTTGAGCCGCGCGTCGCCGAAGCGCTGCGGTGAGCTCGGCGGTCGGCCATCCGTCTCCGCCGGCGCTGCACGACCGCTCGCAGCTCCCGCGCAGCTGACCCGCCGACTCAGTCGGAGGCGCGGTCGACCGGGCTGGCCTCGGTGCCGATCGGGATGGAGTTGGTCTCGTTCGGCGTCAGGCCGAGCTGCGAGCACTTGCCGCAGACGAACCGGTCCGCCGCATCGCGAATGTGGCTCGCTCGGCCAGCCCGGGTGATCAGGACGCTGGGCTGCCAACCGTGCTCACGGCACTTCACATCGGGACGACTACCCATGACCGAGAGCCTAGCCGCCGCTGGGCCGCACGCGGCGGACGTCGTACCAACGTTCTGAGTGCGCCGATGTGTCGCTGGCGGCGCCGTCGATCCAGTCGGCAACCGCGCCCCAGCTATACAAGGGCACACGCACGTTCCGGCGCCCGTGCGACGATCCTATGCCCACCATCGATCGAGAGGCGCCGCATCGTGCAGCGATCGCTGGTCGTTGGTCTCGTGTCGTTCCTGCTCGGCGTCGCCGTTACGGTCGGCGTGCTGCTCGCCGTGACCAGAACCGCGATCGAGGCAGCGCGGAGTGCCGGTCGGCATTCACCGCATTC
>DASQMY010000409.1:0-1728 GCA_035645255.1 Mycobacteriales bacterium | reverse complement strand
CCCGCGGCACGTCGGCGTCATCGTCGACGGCAACCGCCGTTGGGCGAAGTCGGTGTGCGCGACGTCCGCGCACGGTCACCGCAAGGGCGCCGACAAGATCGTCGAGCTGCTCCGCTGGTGCGAGGAGGCCGGCGTCGAGGTCGTCACGCTGTGGCTGCTGTCGACCGACAACCTGACCCGCCCGCCGGCCGAGCTCGAGCCGCTGCTGGCCATCATCGAGCGGACCGTCCGCAACCTCGCCGACGAGCCGAGCGACTGGCGCATCAACCCGATGGGCGCGCTGGACACGCTGCCCGGCCAGACCGCCGCCGTACTCAAGGAGGTCGCCGACGCCACCGTCGCGCGGTCCGGCATGATGGTCAACACCGCGGTCGGGTACGGCGGCCGGCGGGAGATCGCCGACGCGGTGCGGTCGCTGCTGAGCGAGCACGTGACGCGCGGCAGCTCGCTCGAGGACGTCGTCGCCCAGCTCGACGTCGAGCACATCGGCGAGCACCTCTACACGCGCGGCCAGCCCGATCCGGACCTGGTGATCAGGACGTCCGGCGAGGTGCGGCTGTCCGGCTTCCTGCTGTGGCAGACGGCGCACTCGGAGTTCTACTTCTGCGACGCCTACTGGCCCGACTTCCGGCGGGTCGACTTCCTGCGCGCGCTGCGGTCCTACGCGCAGCGGCAGCGCCGCTTCGGCGTCTGACGGTCGAGCTCCGGCGCTGGCGCGGGGCCATCACCCCGTGCCAGTGCCGCAGCTCTCCAGAAGCACGAGCCCTTCCAGTACGCGCGGGACGGCGGCGGTACCGAGGTCGGCGGCGCGAGCGCTGCGGTACGGCGGTCGCGCCTGCGTCAGCGGCGGCGGCGGGTCGTCGAGCGGCGGGTGCGGCGCGCCGTACCGAAGACGCCGCGGGTGATCTCGCGGCCGATCGCCGAGCCGACCGAGCGGGACATGGACCGGCCCATCGGCGAGTCGAAGAACCCGCCGAGCTTGTCCATGAAGCCGCCGCCGCCGTCCTCCGGAGCCGGCGCCGGAGCGGGCGCGGGCGCCGGAGCGGGTGCCGGCGTCAGGCTGGGCACGGTCGGGATGGTGCCGCTCTCGTCCGGCGGCAGGCTGGCTGTGGGCGGCAGGGACGACGGCGCGCCGGCCGGCGGCGCAGGCGCCGCGAGCTTGGCGGACAGCCGCTCGTACGCCGACTCGCGGTCGACCGTCTCGTCGTACTTGGCGAACAGCTGCGAGCCCTTCACCAGCGAGTCGTGCAGCGCCGGGTCGGCCTGTGCCATCAGCGACTGCGGCGGCCGCAGCCGGGTCCACGCGACCGGCGTCGGCGTGCCGCGCTCGGACAGGATCGTGACGACGGCCTCGCCGATGCCGAGCTGGGTCAGCAGCTCGGCCATGTCGTAGGCCTCGGACTTCGGGTACGTCGACACCGTCGCCTTGAGCTTCTTGGCGTCGTCCGGGGTGAAGGCGCGCAGCGCGTGCTGCACCCGGTTGCCCAGCTGGGCGAGCACGTCGGGGTGGACGTCTTTCGGTGTCTGGGTGACGAAGAAGATCCCGATGCCCTTGGACCTGATCAGCCGCACGGTCTGCGCGATGGAGTCGAGGAACGCCTCGCTGGCGTCGTCGAAGAGCAGGTGCGCCTCGTCGAAGAAGATGACCAGCTTGGGCTTGTCGAGGTCGCCGACCTCGGGCAGCTCGTCGAAGAGGTCGGCCACCAGCCACATCAGGAACGTCGAGAA
>DASQMY010000408.1:0-10035 GCA_035645255.1 Mycobacteriales bacterium | reverse complement strand
ACGGCGTCGACCCCGTCGTCGTCGGCGACGGCGTCGAGGCAGCGGTCGAACAACGCCGGATCGCTCATCACGGTCGCCGTGACGTCGACCGGGTTGGCCGTCGCGCCGAACGCCGGGACGCTGTCGCGGAGCACGGCGTCGGTGGCCGCCGAGAACGTCGCGAGCTCGAGGCCGTGCTCGGTCACGGCATCCGCGGCGAGGATCCCCGACCCGCCGCTCGTCGTGACGACGGCCACCCGCGGGCCGGCCGGCCGGCGCGGCTGCTCGAAGGCGTCCCCAAGATCGAGCAGCTCCTCCACGTCCCTGGCCCGCGCGATGTGCAGCTGCCGCAGTACGCCGTCCAGCACCCGGTCGCTGCCGGCGAGCGCGCCGGTGTGCGAGGCAGCGGCGCGTGCGCCAGCGGGGGAGACGCCCGCCTTCAGCAGCGCCAGCGGCTTGCCGGCCGCGGCCAGCCGGCGGAGCGCGTCGCCGTCGGCGAGCGACTCGACGTACCCGAGCAGTGCTGTGCAGGCGTCGAGGCTGGCCAGCGCGTCGAGCACCTCGACCGCGCCGACGTCCGCCTCGTTGCCCGTGTTGACCATCCAGCCCAGGCCGAGCCCGCGGGCGAGCGCGAGACTCACCGCGCCGTAGCCCAGGGCGCCGCTCTGGCTGACGAAGGCGACCGACCCCGTGCGCATCGGCACGTCGTCGGCGGAGAACAGCGGGGAGAACGACGTCACCTGAGCCGAGCCGAAGCCGACGGTGCCGATGCAGTTCGGTCCGACGAGCCGCACGCCGCCGGCCCGGGCGCGGCGGACTACCTCGGCCTGCAGCGCGGCGCCGTCGGCACCTGACTCGGCGAACCCGGAGGACATGACGACCGCGACCGGTACGCCGGCGGCCCCGCAGTCGTCCACGGCGTCGGCGACCCGGTCGGCGCCGACCATGACGAGCGCGAGGTCGACCGGCTCGCCGGTGGCCGCGCGGGCGGCGGCGACGGAGGGATGGGCCGGCAGGCCGAGAACGCTGCTGGCGTTGGGGTTGACCGGAAGGATCCGGCCCCGGTAGCCGTAGCGCTGCAGGAACGCGACCGGCAGCCGGCCGAGGGCGCCGGCTCGCTCGGTTGCGCCGATCACCGCGACCGACCGGGCGTCCCAGAGCGGCGTGAGCGGGTGGGCCATGGTGCTCCCGAACATGTCACACCTCCGTTGCGGTCGTCAACGGAACGACATACCGCGGCCATCCGCGCCGCCGAGACGTGACGCTCGGCCCGTGTCGCCAGGGCCCCTGCAGTGTGGGTCAGGTGGGGCTCGGGCTGGGGCTGAGGTTGCGGCTCGGGTCGGGGTTGGGGCTCGGGTTTGGGGTTGGGGAGGGGCGTGGACATAGGCGGGGTCACCAGAAGGGGTGGAGGTCGGGCACGCGCGGGTGGCCGCTCAGTGGCCGAAGGCCTCTTCCAGCCACCACGCACCGCGGTCGCGGGTCACCTTGGCGTCGATGACGAGCGGGCGGTCCCGCGGGCCGGCCAGCCACGCCCCGACCTCAGCCAGGTCCTCGGGATCGCGGACGGTCACGCCGGCGCAGCCGAAGCCGCGGCCGACCGCAGCGATGTCGGTGCCCGGGAAGACCACGGTGTCCAGCGGGTGGCCATCTGGCCCGAAGTGGTGGACCTCGGCGCCGTACGCCTCGTCGTCGTACACCGCGACCACCATGGGCAGCCCGAGCCGCACCACCGTCTCCAGCTCAGCGATCGACATCAGCGCGCCACCGTCGCCGAGCGCTGCGACCGGCAGGCGGTGCGGCTGCGCGAGCGCGGCACCGATCGCCGTCGCGAGCCCCAGCCCGATCGACTGGAAGGCCTGCGTGAAGCAGAAGCCGCGCTCGTCGGGCACCGAGAGGAACATGCTCGGGTAGCCCATGAAGTTGCCGGAGTCGACGGCGACGACCCGCTCGGCCGGCAGCAGGGCATCCAGCCCGAGGCTGAACGTCCGCGGGTCGATCCGCCCGTCGCCACCCTCGTCGTCGTAGGGCACGTCGGCCCACCGGACCTCCCGGGCGATGCGCTCGCGCGTCTCCGCGCCGCGGTAGCCGGTGCGGCGCTGTGCCCACGCGGCGGACACCGCGGACGCGGTCGCCGCCACGTCGCCGACGACGCCGATGTCGACCGGCCGGGCCGCGCCGAGCGCGTCCGCGTCGAGGTCGACCTGCACGACGGTCGTGCCCGGCGCGATGAGCTTGCCGTGGCGCATGGTCCACATGTTCAGCGCGCACCCCCAGCCGACGATCACGTCGGCGCCGGTGATGAGCTCGGCGGCGAGCGGCGACGCGAAGCCGCCAGAGACGTCCAGCGACCACGGGCTCCCGTGGAAGAGGCCTTTCGCGACAGCCGACGTGGCGAGCAGCGCGCCGCACCGCTCCGCGAGATCCTCGAGCTCGGCGCGTGAATGCACTGCTCCGCGGCCGGCGACGAAGACCGGCCGCTCGGCGGCCGACAGCGCGCGGGTCAGCGCGAGGACGGCATCGTCGTCCGGCGCAGGCGCCGGCGGTGCGACGTACGGCTCGACGTGTTCGTCCGGCTGATCGACCTGCTGCCCCTGTACGGCGAGCGGCAGGTTGAGCAGCACGGTGCGGCGCTCCGCCAGTGCCCGGCGCACCGCGCGGGCGGCCGTCTCGACGGCGGAGTCCGCGGCGGAGATCCGCTCACTGACCGCGCTGACGGCCGCGGCGAGACCTGGCTGGTCGACGTAGAAGTTGGACCGCGGGTTGTCCGCCTCCGCCGCCAGCACGACGAGCGGGGTGCGGCTCTTGGCCGCCTCGGTGATGCCGGTCATCGCGTTGGTGAGACCGCACCCCTGGTGCACCGAGACGACCGCGACGCGGCCGCTGACGCGGGCGAACGCGTCGGCCATCGTCGCCGCGCCGCCCTCGTGCCGCGCCGCGACGAACCGCGCTCCGGCCGCCACCATCGCGTTGGTCGCATGGAAGTTGCCGCTGCCCACCACCCCGAACGCGTGGTCGACGCCCTCGGCGACCAGCGTTCGGCCGACCGCCTCCGCCACGAGCATCGCGCGGCCTCAGCGCTCGACGAGGGCCAGCACGCGGGTGGGGCTGCCGGAGCCGCCGACGATCCGCAGCGGGCCGACGAAGACCACGGCACCGGTCGGCGGCACCTGCGCGAGGTTCTGCAGCTGGGTCAGCCCGTACTTGCCCGCCCCCAGCACGAACTGGTGGCAGGGGAACGCCGGATCGAAGGAGTGTGCCGCGCCGGCGTCGGTGCCGGCCGTCTCCACGCCGACGCCGATGACCGGCGCCTCGTCGGCCAGCCAGCGCGCGCAGTCGACGGAGATCCCGGGCGTGTGCGGGCCGGTCTCGTCCGCGTTGAGGAACTCTGACTGGTCGTGCGAGCGGGCGTCCCACCCGGTCCTGAGCAGGAGCAAGCCGCCGTCCGGCAGCGGACCGTGCTCGGACTCCCAGCTCTCGATGTGCCGTCGCTCCAGGACCCAGTCGGGGTCAGCCCCCGCCTCGGCGGAGAAGTCGAGCACGGCCGCGGGCGCCACCAGCCGGCCGGTGGGAATCTGTGACACGTCGTCCTTGTCCTGACCGGTGACCCAGTGGATCGGCGCGTCGAGGTGCGTCCCGGTGTGCTCGCCGGTGCGGAAGTTGTTCCAGTACCAGCCAGGCCCGCGGTCGTCGTACCGGCTGATCTCCTCGAGCTCGAACGTCGCGGTCTGCCCGAACGGCTCCGGCAGGACGAGGATCGGCGTGGTCGCCGACAGCGGCGCGGTGAGGTCGATCACCTCCACCGCCCCCGAGCGGATCGCGGTCACCAGGTCGGACAGCACTGCCATGACGTCTCCTCGTGGTCAGGCGGGTCGGCCGGGCCGCCAGCGCTGGTGTCGGGTGCCGCGCGTGCCTTCGCGGATCAGCTGCAGCCGGGGCTTCGGGCCGTCGGTGCGCGCTGTCACCGGCGGCCGGCTGCCGGCCCGGAACGGCAGCGGCCACTGCGCGCCCGGCCCGACGTAGCCCTGCGCGGCGGCGGCGTGCAGAGTCCAGTGCGGGTCGTACAGGTGCGCGCGGCCGATAGCGCACAGGTCGGCCCGGCCGGCGAGCACGATCGAGTTGACGTCGTCGTACGACGAGATCACCCCGACCGCGATCGTCGGGATGCCGACCTGGTTGCGGATCCGGTCGGCGTACGGCGTCTGGTAGCTCCGCCCGAACGCGGGGCGCTCAGCAGGCGTGACCTGCCCGGTCGAGACGTCGATCGCGTCGGCGCCGTGCTCGCGGAACGCGCGGGCGATCTCGACCGCATCGTCGGCGTCGATCCCGCCGTCCACCCAGTCGGTCGCCGAGATGCGGACGGTCATCGGCCGGTCGTCCGGCCAGGCGGCACGCATCGCGTCGAACACCTCGAGCGGGTAGCGCAGCCGGCCGGCCAGCGACCCGCCGTACCCGTCGGTGCGGCGGTTGGTCACCGGCGAGATGAAGCTCGACAGCAGGTAGCCGTGGGCGCAGTGCAGCTCGAGCAGGTCGAAGCCGGCGCGCAGGCCCAGCTCCGTGGCGCGGACGAACTGCGCGCGGATCTCCGCCATCTCGTCGGCCGTCAGCTCCTTGGGCACCTGGTTGACGCCGGGCCGGTAGGGCAGCGGCGACGGCGCCACGACCGGCCAGTTGCCATCGGGGAGCGGCTCGTCGATGCCCTCCCACATCAGCTTGGTTGAGCCCTTGCGGCCGGAGTGCCCGAGCTGCAGGCCTATCTTGGCGTCGCTGTGCTGGTGCACGAAGTCGACGATGCGCCGGTAGCCCGCCTCGTGCGCCGGCTCGTACAGCCCGGTGCAGCCTGGCGAGATCCGGCCGGGCGCCGACACGCACGCCATCTCGGTCATCACCAGGCCGGCGCCGCCGAGCGCCTTGCTGCCGAGGTGGACGAGGTGGAAGTCGCTGGGGAGGCCGTCGACGGCGACGTACATGTCCATCGGCGAGACGACGACCCGGTTGCGCAGCTCCAAGCCGCGCAGCTTGAGCGGCTGGAACATCGGCGGGCGGACCTCGGCCGGGCCGCTCGTCATGCCGCGCTGCTCCTCGTGGCGGGCGAACCACTCGTCGATGCGGGACACGAACTCGGGGTCGCGCAGCCGGAGGTTGTCGTAGGTGACGCGGCGGCTGCGGGTCATGATGTTGAACGCGAACTGCTCGGGCTCCTGGTGCATGTACTGCCCGAGGTTCTCGAACCACTCGAGGCTCGCCTGCGCGGCGCGCTGGGTCGACAGCACCACGAGGCGGCGCTCGAGCTCGTAGGCGTCCAGCGCGGCGTCGACGTCGGGGTGCTCGTGCAGGCAGGCGGCCAGCGCGAGCGCGTCCTCCATCGCCAGCTTCGTCCCGGAGCCGATCGAGAAGTGCGCCGTGTGGGCGGCGTCGCCCATGAGCACCACGCGGCCGTGCCGCCAGCTCTCGTTGCGGATCGTCGTGAAGGTGATCCACTTCGAGTTGTTGGGCTGCAGCGAGTGCCCGTCGAGGATGTCGGCGAAGAGCTCGGCGACCTTCGCTATCGACGCCTCGTCGCTCTGGCCCGGCGCCAGGTCGGCCGCGGCGAGCTCGCCGAAGCCGGCGCGGTTCCAGACGTCGTCGTGCATCTCCACGATGAACGTCGAGCCGGTCGCGTCGTACGGGTAGCCATGCACCTGCATCACGCCGTACGGCGTCTCGCGGACGTAGAACTTGAAGGCCTCGAAGACGAGGTCGGTGCCGAGCCACATGTACTTGCAGCGGCGGACGTCGAGGTCCGGCCGGAACGTGTCGGCGTACTTTGCCCTGGTCACCGAGTTGAGGCCGTCGGCGGCGATGACCAGGTCGTGCGTGCGGGCGAGCTCGTCGGCCGGGAGCGCCTCGGTACGGAAGTGGATGGTGACGCCGAGCTCCAGGCAGCGCGCCTGCAGGATCTCCAGCAGCCGACGGCGGCTCATCGCGGCGAAGCCGTGGCCGCCGCTGGTGATGACGGTGTCCTTGTAGTGGACGTCGATGTCGTCCCACCGGGCGAACTCGCGCTCCATCTGCCGGTAGATGACGACGTCGGCGTGCTCGATGCCGCCGAGCGTCTCGTCGGAGAAGACGACCCCGAAGCCGAACGTGTCGTCCGGCGCGTTGCGCTCCCAGACGGTGATCTCGTGGGTCGGGTCGAGCTGCATCGCGAGCGCGGCGAAGTAGAGGCCGCCGGGGCCGCCGCCGATGATTGCGATGCGCATCGCAGCCTCCGTTGTCGCGCGACTACCGGGAGGCTATGTTGCGGTGCGAACGGTCGTCAACACAACGATAGGACAGACCATGCCTGGACGTGGCCCGCGGTTCGCCGGCCGGACCGCGGTGGTGACCGGCGGCGCCGGCGGGCTGGGCCGGGCGGTGTGCCACGCCTTCGCGGCGGAGGACGCGGCGGTCGCGGTTGTCGACGTCGAGGCGGATGCGGTGGCCGCGACGGTCGACGCGCTCCGGAGCGCGGGCGCGACGGCGGAGGGCTACGTCGTCGACGTGGCGGACCGGGCGGCGGTGGAGCGGCTGATGGCGTCGGTGGCCGCGGACCTCGGCGCGCCCCGGGTGTTGGTCAACCTGGCCGGCGGCTCGCTCGGCACGCCGCGCGACCTCGACGACATCGAGCCCGAGCACCTCGACCTCGTCCTCGACGTCAACGTCAAGGGCACGTTCTACTGCTGCCAGGCGGCGGTGCCGCTGATGGCCGCGGCTGGCGGCGGCACGATCGTCAACACGTCGTCCATCGGCGGCCGGCAGCCCTCGCCGGTCACCGGGGTGCCGTACGCCGCCGCCAAGGCCGCGGTGGTCGGCCTCACCAAGCGGCTGGCGCGCGAGGTCGGGCCGCAGGGCATCCGGGTCAACGCGGTGGCACCTGGCCTGTTCCTCACCGGCCGCCTGCAGGGGATGTTCGACGCGATGGAGGAGGCCGAGCGCCGGGAGGTGCTGGACGCCATCCCGCTGCACCGGATGCCCGAGCTGCGCGAGGCGGCCGAACCGATCCTGTTCCTCGCCGGCGACGAGTCGTCGTACATCACGGGGGCGGTGCTCGACGTCAACGGCGGCCGCTTCATGGCGCTGTAGTCGAGAGGATCAGGGCGTTTGGCCGATCGCCTCCGGGAAACTTCCGTGCGCTGTCGGATCCGGGCAGAGTCGTTCGTAGCAAGGGTGAGAGGCGGCCACCGGGGCCGCCGGTCCCAAGGAGTCTTGACGTGGCGCGGTACCTGATCTCGTTCGACCGCGGGTGGATGAGCATCCCCGAGGAGGACCTGCACGACGTCGGCGAGGCGGCCCGAGGGGTGGTCAAGGAGACTCACGACGCCGGGGTCTTCGTCTTCGCCGGGGGGATCGGCGACGAGGAGCCGACGACGCTCGTCGGCGTCGACGGGACGGTCACCGACGGACCGTATCCGGAGACCAAGGAGATGATCGGCGGCTTCGTGATCGTCGACGTCCCCACGCGGGAAGAAGCCGTCGCCTGGGCCGCCAAGGTCGCGGTCGCCTGCCGCTGTGCGCAGGAGGTCCGAGAGATCTTCCCCGACCCGATGGTGGACGAGTGGCTCGGGCGCTGAGCGACCACGGAAGACGATGAGATGCCCAAGTACCTGCTGTCCGTCTACCGACCCGCCGAGACCAACGAGTTCGGCGACTACGCCACGAAGGCGGAGATGCTGCGGGCCTTCGCAGAGACCCGGGCCTTCAACGACAGGCTGGTCGCCGAGGGCCACTTCGTCTACGCCGACGGCCCGGAGCCGGCCACCACGGCAACGGTCGTCGACGGTCGGGGCGACCAGCCGCTGATCACCGACGGGCCCTACCTGGAGTCCAAGGAGTACATCGGCGGCTCTGGATGATCCAGGCGCTGGACCTGGACGTCGCGCTGCGGCTCGCCGCCGAGGGGTCGAAGGCCTGCCGAGGCAAGGTCGAGGTGCGGCCCGTCCGGACCGAGCAGTGCGTCACGGCGCTCGAGGCGTGACCGAGCGCGCCGTCGACGACGCGATCATCCGCGCCCACCGGGGAGAGTGGTCCCGGGTGGTCGCCGGCCTGGCTCGGCGCTTCGGCGACCTCCAAACCGCAGAGGACGCCGCCGCCGAGGCGTTCGCGGCCGCCGTTGAACGCTGGCCGCACGACGGCGTCCCCCCGAACCCGGGCGCGTGGCTGACGACCACCGCCACCCGCAAGGCCATCGACCGCCTCCGCCGCGAGTCGCGCCGCGACGAGAAGCACCAGGAGGCCCAGGTGCTCTTCGACGACGACCCTGCCGACGCGCCGGGGGTCATCGACGACGACCGGCTCCGGCTGATCTTCACCTGCTGCCACCCGGCGTTGTCACCCGAGGCGCGGATCGCGCTGACGCTCCGCATGGTCGGCGGACTGACCGTGCCCGAGATCGCCCGCGCCTTCCTGTCCACGGAGGCGACCATCGGCCAGCGCATCACCCGCGCGAAGGGCAAGATCAAGGCCGCCGCCATCCCGTACCGGGTCCCTACGGCCGAGGACCTGCCGGCCCGGCTCGGCGGCGTCCTCGCCGTCCTGTTCCTCATCTTCAACGAGGGCTACCTCGCCACCGGTGCCGAGACCGCCCCGGTCCGCACCGAGCTCTCCGCCGAGGCGATCCGGCTCACCCGGCTGCTGCACGAGCTGCTCCCGGACCCCGGCGGCGAGGTGACCGGACTGCTGGCCCTCATGCTGCTGACCGACGCACGCCGCCCCGCCCGCGTCTCGGCGACGGGCGAGCTCGTCACTCTGGACGAGCAGGTCCGCGGCGCATGGCACAGCGACCTGATCGAGGAGGGCCAGCGCCTGGTCCGCGAGCGCCTCGCCGCCGTGACCGCGGGCGGCCCGCCCCCTGGTCGGTATCAGCTCCTCGCAGCGATCAACGCCGTCCACACCTACCCGCGAGATGCCCGCGACACCGACTGGTCGCAGATCGTCGCTCTCTACGACCAGCTGCTGCGCATCGATCCCTCCCCGGTCGTCGCGCTCAACCGCGCGGTCGCCGTCGCCGAGCTCGATGGCCCGGACGTCGCGCTCGCCCTGGTCCACCGCCTACCGCTCGAGGGCTACGACGCCTTCCACGCCACCCGCGCCGAGCTGCTGCGCCGCCTGGGCCGCGCGAAGGAGGCCCACGAGGCCTACGACCGCGCCATCGAGCTCACCAGAAACACCGCGGAGGCCGCGTACCTCATCCGCCGCCGCAGCCAGCTCGGTCACTGACCAGACGACTACCCGGCGGGTGTGATGAAACCGTTACCGGGCAAGGGGTCGCCCGGTGGGCGGCCTCGCAGTGCACCCGCAGGACCCGGTATGTCGAGGTGGCGGACCGCGGCGGTGGAGCCGCTCACGAGCCATCTTGCGGACCTGTGGCACGCCCGCTCGGTGGCATGTGCGACGATCCGATCCCGCAGCGTGAGCCGAGAGGCGGGAGCAATGCAGCGATCGCTGGCCGTCGGTCTCGTGTCGTTCTTGCTCGGCGGCGTCGTCACGGTCGGCGCTCTGATCGCACTGACCGGAACGCGCGATCCTGGGAGTCCGGAGTGCCGGTCGGCATTCACCGCATCCAGCGAAAGGGAGCGCACCCCTGCGTTGCGCAAGGCGGTGCGTACCTGCGCCGGTGACGCCTGGTAGTCGTCGGCGTGCCGGTTGACCGCCGAGGCTTCAAGTCCTAGGGCGGTGCTCGGGTCGCGAAGCCGCCACCATCGAGCTTGACGAGTTCCTAGCGGCCTTCGTGGAGCATCACGTGGTGTCGTCGGCAGAGCAGGCAGCAGCTGGTTTCGTCGGTGGCGCCGCCGTCGATCCAGTGCTTGAGGTGATGGACGTCGCAGAATAGGGGCGGGGTGTGGCAGCCGGGTACGACGCAGCCGCGATCGCGGGCGGCGACGGCACGGCGCAAGGCGATCGGCACGATTGCGCGTCGCGGTACGGACGTCGATGATGGCCCCGCTGCTGCGGGTGATCAGCCGCGAGCCGCCAGCTCGGTCGCGTCGTCGTCGCCGGCCGCCGGGCCGGTCTGACAGCATGCGGCGTCGGCAGGGTGGC
>DASQMY010000407.1:0-7581 GCA_035645255.1 Mycobacteriales bacterium | reverse complement strand
CCCCCGTGGCGGCGACGCGATGGACCGGATCATCAACGGGATGGCGAAGATCGCTCCAGCTGCCTGACGCACGGTCGCTCGGAGGCCGTGACCTGCGGCTCCAGGGGTGACGCAGACCACGTCCTGCGGATTTTGGGCGCGCTACCTGCGCCGTTAGATTGGGCCGGGCCCGTCGGGCCTGACCGTCACGCCGGCTTCGACGAGGAGGAACGACCGTGCTCAAGCTCTACGTGCCGATCCTCATCCTCTTCACGCTGGCGGCGGCGTTCGCTCTGGTGTCCGTCTTCATCGGGCCGCTGATCGGTCCCCGCAGGTTCAACAAGGCCAAGTCCGCACCCTACGAGTCGGGCATCGAGACGACCGCGCCGGCGCAGGGCGCGCGCATGCCGATCAAGTTCTACCTGACGGCGATGCTCTTCATCATCTTCGACATCGAGATCATCTTCCTCTACCCGTGGGCGGTCGCGTTCGGTCAGGAGGGCGGCGCGACGGTCTTCCTGTTCGTCGAGATGCTGCTGTTCATCGGCACCGTCTTCGTCGCCTATGCCTACGTCTGGCGCCGGGGAGGCCTGGAATGGGACTAGAGGAGAAGCTGCCGAGCGGCATCCTGCTCACCTCGGTCGAGAAGCTCGCCAACTGGTCGCGCAAGTCGTCCCTGTGGCCGGCTACGTTCGGGCTCGCGTGCTGCGCCATCGAGATGATGGCCACCGGCGCCGGCCGCTACGACATCGCCCGCTTCGGCATGGAGGCGTTCCGCGCGTCCCCGCGCCAGGCCGACCTGATGATCGTGGCCGGTCGGCTCAGCCAGAAGATGGCGCCGGTGCTGCGGCAGATCTACGACCAGATGCCCGAGCCCAAGTGGGTCATCGCGATGGGCGTCTGCGCGTCCAGCGGCGGGATGTTCAACAACTACGCGCTGGTGCAGGGCGTCGACCACGTCGTCCCGGTCGACATGTACCTCCCGGGCTGCCCGCCCCGCCCGGAGATGCTGCTCGACGCGATCATCAAGCTGCACGAGAAGATCCAGGGCGAGAAGCTCCGCAAGAGCGTCGACGTCTTCGGCCCCGGCCACGAGGTCGCGAGCGCATGAGCGACACGTCCGGCATGCCGAGCATGACGTCGCCGCCCCCGCGCGAGCAGCCCGCCGAGATCGACAACCCGGCGTACGCCGAGATCGTGGCGGCCCTCGAGGCGGCGGTCCCCGGTGCGGTCGAGAAGTTCGACCACTACCGCGGCGAGCTCACGCTGCACGTCGGCCGCGACGACATCCTCGACGTGTGCCGCCTGCTGCGCGACGACGAGGCGATGCGCTTCGAGACGCTCTCCGGCGTGTCCGGCGTGGACTACCCCGTCGAGGAGCGCCGGCTGCACGCCGTCTACCACCTGCTGTCGATGACCCACCTGCGGCGGATCCGGCTCGAGGTCGCCGTCACGGTCGAGGACCCGCACATCCCCAGCGTCGTCGACATCTACCCGACCGCCGACTGGCACGAGCGCGAGACGTGGGACTTCTTCGGCATCGTCTTCGACGGTCACCCGGGGCTGACCCGGATCGAGATGCCGGACGACTGGGAGGGCCACCCGCAGCGCAAGGACTACCCGCTCGGCGGCGTACCGGTGGAGTACAAGGGCGCGCAGATCCCGCCGCCCGACCAGCGGAGGTCGTTCGCGTGACCGAGACCGTCTACAACGTCAGCGGCGGCGACTGGGACGACGAGATCGCGGAGCGCGGCTTCAACGAGGAGCGCATCGTCCTCAACATGGGGCCGCAGCACCCGTCGACCCACGGCGTCCTCCGCATGGTGCTCGAGCTGGAGGGCGAGACGGTGACGGCCAACCGGGTCGTCGTCGGCTACCTGCACACGGGCATCGAGAAGAACCTCGAGTACCGCAACTGGACGCAGGGCGTCACCTACGTCACGCGGATGGACTACCTCTCCAACTTCTTCAACGAGTCGGTCTACTGCCTCGGCGTCGAGAAGCTGCTCGGCATCGAGGTGCCGCCGCGCGCGACGGTCATGCGCGTCATGCTGATGGAGCTCGAGCGGATCGCGTCGCACCTGGTGTGGCTGGCGACGACCGGCCTCGAGCTCGGCGCCATCTCGGTCATGCTCTACGGCTGGCGCGAGCGCGAGCTGATCCTCGACATCAAGGAGCTCATCACCGGGCTGCGGATGAACAACGCCTACATCCGCCCCGGCGGGCTCGCCTCGGACATGCCGGTCGGTGCCGAGGAGAAGGTCCGCGAGTTCCTGCGGGAGATGCCCAAGCGGCTCAGGGAGTACGAGAACCTGCTGTCCGGCAGCCCGATCTGGCAGGCCAGGACGCAGGGCATCGGCTACCTGGACGTCGACAGCTGCATCGCGCTCGGCGTCACCGGGCCGATCCTGCGCTCCGCCGGCATGGCGTGGGACATCCGCAAGGCCGAGCCGTACTGCGGCTACGAGACCTACGAGTTCGACGTGCCGACGACCGACACCTGCGACGTGTGGGGCCGCTACCTGCTCCGGCTGGCCGAGATCCGCGAGTCGCTCCGGATCGTCGAGCAGGCGGTCGACCGGCTCGAGCCCGGCCCCGTGATGGTCGAGGACAAGAAGATCGCGTGGCCGGCGCAGCTCGCGCTCGGCCCCGACGGGCTCGGCAACTCGCTCGACTACATCCGCAAGATCATGGGCACCTCGATGGAGGCGCTGATCCACCACTTCAAGCTGGTGACCGAGGGCTTCCGCGTCCCGCCGGGACAGGTCTACGTGCCCATCGAGTCGCCGCGCGGCGAGCTGGCCGCCCACATCGTGTCGGACGGTGGGTCGCGGCCCTACCGGGTGCACATGCGAGACCCCTCATTCGTCAACCTGCAGGCCGTGCCGGCCCTCACCGAGGGTGGGCTCATCGCCGATGTCATCGCCGCGGTCGCGAGCGTCGACCCCGTCATGGGTGGAGTGGACCGCTAGAGATGCCGTTGACCGAGGAGACCAAGGCTCGCGCGCGCGAGATCGTGGCGCGCTACCCGAAGGCGCGCTCAGCGCTGCTGCCGATGCTGCACCTCGTGCAGTCCGAGGAGGGCTACGTCAGCCCCGCGGGTGTCGGCCTGTGCGCCGAGGTGCTCGGCCTGACCAAGGCCGAGGTCGGCGCCGTCGCCACCTTCTACACGATGTACAAGCGCCGCCCGTGCGGCGACTACCTGGTGTCGGTCTGCACCAACCTGTCCTGCCAGCTGCTCGGCGGCGAGGACATCTACCGCGAGCTCAAGGCGCACCTCGGTGTCGGCCACGACGAGACGACGGCGGACGGCACGATCACCTTCGAGCACGCCGAGTGCCTGGCGGCCTGCGACTTCGCGCCGGTCGTCACCGTCAACTACGAGTTCTACGACTACCAGTCGCCGGAGTCCGCGCTGGCGCTGGTCCGTGCGCTGCAGGCGGGCGAGCGCCCGGCGCCGACCCGGGGCGGCGACCTGCAGACCTTCCGCGACACCGAGGCCGAGCTCGCCGGCGTCGGCGACCGCGAGCGGATCGCCAGGAGCACGACCCGCGGGGGACAGGGCGCGCTGGCGCCCGGCAGCGGGGGGACGGCCTGATGCCGCTCACCCCAGTGCTGACCAGGCGGTGGACCCTGCCGCAGTCGTGGACGATCGGCGTCTATGAGCGCCACGACGGCTACGCGCCGCTGCGCAAGGCGCTCGGCATGGCACCGGACGAGCTGATCCAGCTGGTCAAGGACTCGGGCTTGCGCGGCCGCGGCGGCGCCGGCTTCCCGACCGGCGCGAAGTGGGGCTTCATCCCGCAGGGCGACGGCAAGCCGCACTACCTGGTGGTCAACGCCGACGAGGGCGAGCCCGGCACGTGCAAGGACGCGCCGCTGATGATGGCCGACCCCCACTCGCTCATCGAGGGCATCGTCATCGCGTCGTACGCCGTGCGGTGCAACCACGCGTTCATCTACCTGCGCGGCGAGCTCGTCCACGCCGGCCGCCGGCTGGAGGCGGCGATCGCCGAGGCCTACGCCGCTGGCTACCTCGGCAAGAACATCCTCGGCTCCGGCTACGACCTCGAGCTGACGCTGCACCGCGGCGCGGGGGCCTACATCTGCGGCGAGGAGACGGCGCTGCTCGACTCGCTCGAGGGCTACCGCGGGCAGCCGCGGCTGCGTCCGCCGTTCCCGGCGATTGCGGGGCTCTACGCCTGCCCGACCGTCGTCAACAACGTCGAGACGATCGCCAGCGTGCCGTTCATCGTCGGCGGGGGCGCCGACTGGTTCAAGAGCATGGGCACCGAGAAGTCGCCCGGCCCCAAGATCTTCAGCGTGTCCGGCCACGTCGAGCGGCCGGGGCAGTACGAGATCCCCCTCGGTACGACGGCGCGCGAGCTGATCATGGACCTCGCCGGCGGCATCCGCGGCGGCCGGGAGCTCAAGGCGTGGACGCCGGGTGGCTCGTCGACCCCGATGCTCACCGCCGAGCACCTCGACACCCCGCTGGACTTCGAGGGCGTGCAGGAGGCCGGGTCGCTGCTCGGCACCGCCGCGATCATGGTGATGGATGACACCGTCTGCATCGTGAAGACCTGCCTGCGGCTCACCGAGTTCTACGCGCACGAGTCGTGCGGCAAGTGCACCCCGTGCCGCGAGGGCACCTACTGGATGGTCCAGATCCTCGAGCGGCTCGAGCACGGCAACGGCGACGAGGCCGACATCACGACGCTGCTCGACACCTGCGACAACATCTTCGGCCGCTCGTTCTGCGCGCTCGGCGACGGTGCTACCTCACCGATCGTGTCGGGCATCAAGTACTTCCGGGACGAGTTCGTCCAGCACTACGAGCTCGGCCGCTGCCCGCTGCAGGCCGACCTGCCGGTGGGAGCGCGGTCGTGACCACGACGCCGGAGACCAAGCCGCAGACCGACACCGTCTCGCTGACCATCGACGGCGTCGAGGTCACCGTGCCCAAGGGCACGCTGATCATCCGGGCCGCCGAGCAGGTCGGCGTCCAGGTCCCGCGGTTCTGCGACCACCCGCTGCTCGACCCGGTCGGTGCGTGCCGGCAGTGCATCGTCGACGTCGAGGGTCAGAAGAAGCCGCTGACCGCGTGCACGTCGACGGTCACCGAGGGCATGGTCGTCCGCACCCAGCTCACGTCCGAGATGGCGCGCAAGGCGCAGGCCGGGACGCTGGAATTCCTGCTCATCAACCACCCGCTCGACTGCCCGATCTGCGACAAGGGCGGCGAGTGCCCGCTGCAGAACCAGACGCTGACCAACGGCAACGAGGACTCCCGCTTCCGCGACGTCAAGCGCACCTATGCCAAGCCGATCCCGATCAGCGCGCAGGTGCTGCTCGACCGCGAGCGCTGCGTGCTGTGCGCGCGCTGCACGCGGTTCTCGCAGCAGATCGCCGGCGACCCGTTCATCGAGCTGTTCGAGCGCAGCGCGCTGCAGCAGGTCGCGATCTACGTCGACGAGCCGTTCGAGTCGTACTTCTCCGGCAACACGATCCAGATCTGCCCGGTCGGCGCGCTGACCAGCGCGACCTACCGGTTCCGCGCCCGGCCGTTCGACCTGGTGTCGACGCCGGCGGCCTGCGAGCACTGCGCCTCCGGCTGCGCGCTGCGGGTCGACGCCCGCCGTGGCAAGGTCCTGCGCCGGCTCGCCGGCAGCGACCCAGCGGTCAACGACGAG
The DNA here is from genome assembly GCA_035645255.1 of Mycobacteriales bacterium. GTDB lineage: Bacteria > Actinomycetota > Actinomycetes > BP-191 > BP-191 > DASQMY01. Next base: position 1,909 of record DASQMY010000407.1, on the reverse strand, counting down.
TGGAACTGCGACCGCGGGCGGTTCGCGTTCACCTACGCGACGCAGGACGACCGGCTGACGTCGCCGATGGTGCGCGGCAACGACGGCCAGCTGCACGAGGTGTCCTGGAGCGAGGCGATCGAGCGCGCTGCCGGTGGGCTGCGGGCTGCGCGCCGGTCAGCCGTACTCACGGGTGGGCGGCTGACCCTCGAGGACGCCTACGCCTACTCGAAGTTCGCCCGGGTGGTGCTCGGCACCAACAGCATCGACTTCCGCGCCCGGCACCACTCGGCCGAGGAGGCGGAGTTCCTGGCCGCGCGGGTCGCCGGCCGGCTGCTCGAGACGACGTACGACGACCTGGACGCGGCGCCTGCGGTGCTCCTCGTCGGCTTCGAGCCGGAGGAGGAGTCGCCGATCGTCTTCCTGCGCCTGCGCAAGCGGACGCGCACCGGGGCGCTCGACGTCTACGCAGTCACCAGCATGGTGTCCGGTGGCTTCCGCAAGCTGTCCGCGACGACGCTCGTCACGGCGCCGGGCGACGTCCCCGCACTGCTCGGGCGGCTCGCCGGGTCCGGGCTCGCCGACGAGGCGGCGGAAGCGGCCGCGGCGCTGCGGCAGCCGGGCGCCGTCATCCTGGCCGGCGAGCGGCTGGCCCAGACGCCGGGCGCGCTCAGCGCCGTCGCGCAGCTCGCCGACGCGACCGGAGCCAAGCTCGGCTGGGTGCCGCGCCGCGCCGGTGACCGCGGCGCACTCGAGGCCGGCTGCCTCCCGGGGCTGCTGCCCGGCGGCGCACCGGTCGCCGACGCGGCGGCGCGCGCCGCCGTGGGTGCGGTGTGGGGTGCCGAGCTGCCGGCGGAGCCGGGGCTCTCCCTCGACGAGGCGCTGGCCGCATCGTCGCGCGGTGAGCTCGACGCGCTGCTGGTCGCGGGCGTCGAGGTCGACGACCTGGCCGACCCGGCCGGTGCGCTCACGTCGCTCGGGGCGACGTTCATCGTCTCGCTGGAGATCCGCCGGTCGGCGCTCACCGACCGCGCGCACGTCGTACTCCCGGTCGCCAGCGCGCAGGAGAAGCCCGGCACGTTCGTCGACTGGGAGGGCCGCCCCCGGTCGTTCCGGGCGCAGCTGCCCTCGGACCGGCTCACCGACCAGCGGGTGCTCGGCGCCCTCGCCGACGGCATGGGCACGCCGCTGCGGCTCACCGGCGTCGACGCCGTGCGGACCGAGCTGGCTGCGGTGGGCGGCTGGTCGGGCGCCCGCCCCGGTACGCCGGCGGCCCCCGCGGCCGAGCCGGCCCCGCGCGCCGACAGCCAGCTGGTCGTCGACAGCTGGAAGCTGCTGCTCGACCTCGGCCGGATGCAGGACGGCGAGCCGCACCTCGCAGCGACCGCTCGCCGGCCGCGGGCGTCGATCAACGCCGCGACCGCGCAGCAGCTCGGCGTCGACGCGGGCGGCGAGCTGACCATCTCGAGCGATCGCGGCACGGTGACGCTGCCGGTAGCCGTGGGCGACGTGGCCGACGGCGTGGTGTGGCTGCCCGCCAACTCGGTCGGCAGCCGCGCCTACGCCGATTTGGGTGTGGTCGCCGGAAGTGTCGTCACTGTTGTGGCCGCGGGCGCCGCAGTGGCCCAGCCGGATACCGCGGAGGTGGCGTCATGACGCTCGCGCAGTCCGAGGAGATCGTGACCTCGCTCGGCAACGACCCGTTCTGGCTGACCGCGCTGAAGGCGCTCGTCGTCTTCGCCGCGCTGATGGTCACGACCATCCTGCTCGTCTGGGCGGAGCGCCGGATCGTCGCCCGCATGCAGCAGCGGCTCGGCCCCAACCGGGCCGGTCCGTTCGGCATCCTCCAGGCGCTGGCCGACGGCATCAAGCTGTTCCTCAAGGAGGACGTCCGGCCGCGCAACGCCGACCGGCCGGTCTACCTGCTCGC